>DATFCB010000781.1:0-8619 GCA_035253525.1 Pyrinomonadaceae bacterium
CCAATCGGATCAGCCCGATTGCGCAGAGGATTCTGCGGCTCTACCCGTTGCCGACCAGGAACATTTTTAACCCGAGCCAGGGGAACGCCAACTACGCCTCGCTCCGGCAGAACCGCGAAGTGATTGACAACTTCGGGATCAAGATTGACCACCGCATCAGCAGCAACAACTCGCTCACCGGGCGCTTCAATAATCAGGACTTGAAGAACGTTCGCGAGAACTTCTTCCCGGTCTCGGTGACAGGGCCTCCGGGACTCCCGACCGCAGGCTTCGGCGCGGGCGAGGAGGTCGGCAACACGCGCCAACTCGTCATCACGGATACGCACACCTTCAGCCCGTCCGTGCTCAACGAGTTCCGCTTCGGCCTGACCAAGATCAACATCGGTATCAACAACTGCGGCGTCCTCGGCGCGTGCGGTGTCAGCCCGACCTGGAGCAGTGATGTCGGCATCCCGAACTCGAACCTCGGCACAGAGGAGACCTCCGGCGGCCTCGGCCTCGGGACGACGGGCAACGGCTTCGTAGAGTTCCTCGGCGACGGCGGACTCTTCCGCGCCAAGAGTACGAACCCGTACTTCGCCGACACGCTGACGATTATCAAGGGCAGCCACATCATCAAGACGGGCGGCGAGGCTCGCGTCCGCTATCTCAACACGGTCTGTGGCGGCTGCGCCGGGGCCGAGAAGGGCCAAATCGGATTCAACGACGGCAACACCGGCAACGCACAGGCCGATATGCTGCTCGACCTGCCGAACTTCGCCCAGCGGAGCCGCACCATCGGCGGCCCGTTCAACCTGCGCATGCAGGAGTACGGCCTCTTCGTGCAGGACGACTGGAAGGTCAACGACCGGCTGACGCTGAACCTCGGCCTGCGTTATGACATTCTGCCGGGGCCGACCGCCCCGACGGAAGCCGACGGGCGCTTGAGCTACTATTTCCCCGAAGAGCGACAGGTCATCGTGGCGGGCGGGAGCGGCGACCGCCTCGTCGAGATTGACAAGAACAACTTCGGCCCGCGCCTCGGCTTCGCTTACTCGATTAATAATGAGAAGACGCTCATCCTGCGCGGCGGCTACGGCCTGCTCTACACGCTCGACGGCGTGGACTACCCGCCGGGCGTGCGCAACCCGCCGTTCACCAACATTGATTTCTCGCGGTTCACCCTCGCGCAGGGGCCGCCGGTCATCACACAGGGCATTGACCCCGTCAACGTCCCGGCCGGCACGAGCCTTTTCACCGTGGACCGGAAACAGCGCAACGGGCTGGTTCACCAGTTCCAGTTGAGCTTCCAGTACCAGTTCGCGGACGACTGGTCAATTGACGTTGGCTACGTCGGCAACCGCTCCAGGAACCTGCTCGCCACGTTCCAGGAGGGCAACGGCGGGCAGGGCATCGCGCGCAACCGTGCGGGCGACCTGATCGGCAGCGTCCTCCTCTACTCGAACGCGGCCGACTCGTCCTACGACTCCTTGCAGACGCAGTTGCAGAAACGTCTCTCGCGCAACATCCAGGGACAGATTTCCTACACCTGGGGGCACACGATTGACAACGCGACCGGCGTCTTCAACGGCCTCGGCGACAGCAAGAACCAGGGGCGCAACGGCCCTGTCCATCCGTTTGAACTCGACTTCGACCGCGGCAACTCCGTGCTCGACATACGCCACCTGCTCTCTGCGAACGCAATCATTGACCTGCCGTTCGGTAAGGGGCAGCGCTACCTCAACGGAGGCGGAGCTTCCGACGCCGTCTTCGGCGGGTGGCAGATGAACGTGATCGTCAGCGGGCGCTCGGGCTTCCCATTCAGCGTCGTCTGCCAGAACTCGCTCATCCGCCCGGTGCTTAACGGCGACCCGTTCTCGGGCGTCGCCACGGACCGCTTCATGAGTCCGGCGGCCTTCCTGTGCAACCCGCCAGTGGTCGCCGCGAACACGGACCCGTTCGCCGCCGTCAACAGGGCCAACCCTGCGAACGCCGCGTTCTTCGCCGGCCTGAACGAAGTCGTGAACGAGGCCGGCCAGATCGTGCGCTTCGGCAACCTCGGGCGCAACTCCTTCAGGAGCCAGCCCATCTGGAACACGGACCTCTCGTTCTTCAAGAACTCTCGTTTGCCGTTCACAGAGAGCGCGAAGATGCAGATCGGCATTGAGCTGTTCAACGTCTTCAACCACACGAATCTCACGGTGCCTAACAACAACGTGACTGATCCGGGCGCGTTCGGTCGCTTCGACGGCGCGTATCCGGGGCGCGTGGTGCAGTACCGCTTCAAGATTCTCTTCTAAGCGGTGCGGTTAAAACTAAGACCGGGGCGGCGGGGCGTTTGGACGCCGCCCAGGGTTCTCACGAAAGACGACCGACGCTCGCGCGTGTGGTCGTCTTTTGTTAGAATCCGTTTCTTCCCCGAACGCAAGTCCGCCCGGTTCCAACAATGGTCCGTCTCTTCCAACTCTTCGCCGCCGGCATGATTTGCGCGGCCGCCGCGCTGGCACAGGACGCGGGGCAAGCCCCCGCCAATTCTCCCGCGCGCTCGCACGTAGAACGCTTCAGCACGCCCGAGATGCGCGCCGGCCGCGCCGAGGCGGACGCCAGCGCGAAGCTCAGCTCGGACCCGAACGACACGGACGCCCTCAACCTGCGAGCCGCCGCGCGCGTGCGCCTCGGTAAGTATAAGGAAGCCTACGAAGACCTCCGCCGCGCCGTCTCGCTCAAGCCAGCGAACGCCGAATATCAGGCTAACCTGGGGTACGTATTGTGGAAGCTGGGGCGCGTGGAGGAATCAATCGCGGCCGAGCGCGCCGCGCTCAAGCTCGACGACAAGAATCTCATGGCCCACCACCAACTGGGCCGCGTCCTGCTCCGCCTGGGCGACCCGAAACAGTTGGAGGAAGCGGCAGAGCACTTGCGCCGCGCGCTTGAGTTGAACGCGCGACAGTATGAAGTGCGTTTCGAGTTGATCGCGGCCTACCGCGCGCTCGGCAAGCCTGCGGACGCTACCACCCATCTGAATTTCCTGCGGGACGCGCGGCCCTCGGACCCTCGCGTCTTCTACATCAGCGCCCTCATCGCCTCGGACCGCGACGACCTCGCGGCCGCCGTCAAGGAATTCAAGGAAGCGCTCCGCCGCGACCCCACGCTCCTGGGCGCGTGGCAGGATTTGGGCCTGGCTTACGTCAAGCTCAAACAGTGGCCTGAGGCCGTTGAGACCTTCGCGGAATTGGCCCGGCGCGACAAGGAGGCCGTTGACGCTGCTTACCTGCACGCGCTCGCCCTTTTCAACGCGGGGAAAACAGCCGAGGCCGAGACTGAAGCGCGCCGCGCGCTACGTATCAATGCGGGCGCAGTCGAGGCACACACGCTGCTCGGCGTCATCCTGGCCTCGCGCGGCGACGCCAACGAAGAGGCGGGCGAGTCTCTGGCCCAGGCCGTCGCGCTCAACCCGAACAGCTTCGACGCGCGCTTCTACCTCGGCCGCGTGCAGTACGCGTTGAAGGATTATGCGGGCGCGGTCGCGAACCTGCGCGCCGCCGTCCAGTTGAATCCGCGCCATTCGGAGGCGCGCTTCTTTCTAGGGACCGCGCTCGAATCGGCCGGCGAGTCTGAGGCGGCGCTCGCGCAGTATCAGGAACTGGTCAAGATGGACGAGCAGTCTGCCATCGGCCAGGTTGGTTTGGGCGCGCTCCTCGTCAAGCAGGGGAAGACCGTTGAGGCCATCAGTGCTCTACGGCGTGCGGTCACGCTCGACCCGAACAACTTCGAGGCACACTGGGCGCTCGGTCGCGCGCTCGCGCTCAACGAGAATTTCCCCGAAGCCGTCGAGTCGTTGACGAAGGCTGTCGCGCTCGCCCCGCGCCGCTCGGACGCACACTACCAACTCGGCCTGGCGCTGCGTCGCGCGGGCCGCGCCGAAGAGGCCGCGCGTGAGTTCGCAATAGTCGAAAAGCTCAACACGGAATTTCGCACGAACACGCGGCCCAAGTAAGTATGGGCTGAGGACTTGCCCTCTGCCCCTACAGAGTAAGACAGCAATGGTCACAGCTTTCGGACAATACGAAAGGACGCGGCGGCGGCTTCGGTTTCGCCATCTCTCCGTGCTCTTGTGCCTGCTATCTTTCGTTTTGTGCCAGTCCGTGAACGCCCAGCGGGCGGGGCGTGCGAGGCCGTCGAGTGTCGCTCCTCGTGCGGGGCAGGGCAGCGGCGGGGAACTGCCGGCGGCGGCGAAGGCTGCGCTCGACGCGGCCGTGGAGGCTTTGCAGAAGAACGCGCTCGCGGACGCCGAGCGCAGCGCGCGTCAGGCCGTGCAGTCGGCCCCGCGCTCCGCGGTCGCACACAACGTGCTCGGCGTCGTCCTCGACCGCGCGGGCCGCGCCGACGAGAGTTTCAACGAATTCAATCTGGCCGTTAAGCTCGACCCGAACTTCGTCGGCGCGCGTAACAACGTCGGGCGCATGCTGGCCGGGCGCGGCAAGACCAGTGAAGCCATCGCGGAGTTCGAGCGCGTCCTGAAGATTGACCCGGCGCACGTCCAGGCCCATTACAACCTGGGCTCGCTCTACGCCGGCGCGGGCCAGTTTACAAAAGCGGCGGACCACTTCGCGCGCGCGCGCATGTCCGCCCCCGACGACCTGCAACTCACGTTCGCCTTCCTGCACGTCGCCTACCGCGCGGACCGCACAGCCGAGGCGGAGGCGGCCGCTGACCTCCTCGAAAGAAACGTCGGCAACGACGCCCGCGGCCTCTTCACGCTCGCGACCGCGCTGGCCGAGAACAAACGCTACGAGCGCGCCGCTCGCCTCTTCAGTCGAGTCAACGAGCTACAGCCGCGCACCTACGAGGTGCTCTACAATCTGGGCGTCGCGCTCTACAATCTGGACCGCAACGACGAGGCCGCGCGTTACCTCGCGGAGGCTGCGGACCTCAACCCCGGCCCGGCCGAGACTCACTTCCGCCTGGGCTTAATAGCCAGCGAGCGCGGCGACCAGACCAACGCCATCGAAGAGTTCAAGCACGCCACGGAGCGCCAGCCGAAGAACGCGAATTATCACTACCTGCTCGGCCGCGAATACTTCCGCGCGGGCTTCTGGGAGGGCGCGATTAACGAGTACGGCAGCGCGATGGAGATCGAGCCGAAGCACGCGCCTTACATCTTGTCGCGCGCCGACGCCAACTACCGCAAAGGCGAATGGACGGCGGCAGCCGCCGACTTCGATCTCGCGGCGACGCTCGACCCGTCTAATGAAAACATAGAGTATTGGCAGGGCACCGCGCACCGCGCCGCCGGCAACTTTGATCTCGCGCGCAAGCACCTCGAAAATTTTCTAGCCAGGCATCCGGACAATGTGGACACGCTCGCGAGCCTCGGCTACATAGCCATCGAGCAGGGCAGGCTGGACGACGCCGAAGCGCCGCTCAAGCGCGCCATCTCGCTCGACCCGAAGAACGCGCCGGTCCTTTACGATTACGCGCGCATCCCCGTCAAGCGCCGCGACTACGCGGAGGCGGTCACGCGCCTGCGCCGCGTCGTCGAAGAAGACCCCGCGCACACGCAGGCGTTTTACCAACTCTTCCTCTCCTACACGCGGCTCAAGGAGAAGGAGAAGGCCGACGCGGCGCTCGCCGAATTCAAACGACTCGAAGCTCTGGAAAAACAGGTCACTCAGGAACGGATAATGGATGAGAGGCTCCGCACACAACAGATTCTTAATAGTTCGCCGCAGTAATAAACGACACTCTTACGACAGAATTTTTGGTGCGCTCTTGTGCGCGCTCGCTTCCATCGCGCTCGGCGCTGGCACGGCGGCGGCACAATCTTCCGCGCCCGCAGTCTCGAAAGTCGAGCCGCCGAACTGGTGGGCCAATCACACTATCAACCCCGTGCGGCTGCTCGTCCGGGGCGCGAACCTGCACGGCGCGCGCGTCACGGCCACGCGGCCCGAGACAGCGACCTCGGCCGTCGTCGTCAACCCCGCCGGAACTTACCTCTTCGTCAGCGTCCACGTAAACCCTGCGGCCCGGCCCGGCGATTACCCCTTGCGCGTAGAGACTCCAACGGGTCGCGCCGTCATCCCGTTTCGCCTCGACGCGCCGCTCGACGCGGCGACGAACTTTCAGGGCGTCACCAACGACGACGTGATTTATCTCATCATGCCCGACCGCTTCAGCAACGGCGACACGTCGAACGATCTGCCCGCAGGCTCGCCGCGCGAATCCTTTGACCGTAAGAATTCGCGCGCCTTCCACGGCGGCGACCTGCGCGGCATCATCAACCGCCTGCCTTACCTGAAAGAGTTGGGCGTGACCGCGCTCTGGCTCAATCCGTGGTACGACAACCCGAACACCGTGAACGCGTGCGACCGGCCCTGGTGTCCGAACACGAATTACCACGGCTACCACGCGATTGATTACTACGCGGTTGAAGACCACTTCGGCGACTTGCAGACCCTGCGCGAGTTGGTCGCGAAAGCGCACCGGCACGGCATCAAGGTCATTCAAGACCAGGTCGCGAATCACGTCGGCGTCCAACACCCCTGGAGCAAGGAACCGCCGCTCGACAACTGGTATCACGGCACACCCGCGAAGCATCTGCAAAGTCCTTTCCGCGGCGATCTGCTGCTCTCGCCCAACGCGGCCGCCGAGGAGAGACGCCCGACGCTCGACGGCTGGTTCAACGACGCTCTGCCCGACATGAATCAGGAGGAGCCGGAGGTCGTGCGCTACGAGATACAGAACGCGCTCTGGTGGATAGGCGTCACGGGCCTGGACGGCGTGCGCCAGGATACTATCCAGTACATGCCGCGCCCGTTCATGCGAGAGCTTTCGGTCGCGCTCCGCCGTCAATACCCGAAGATGTGGATGGTCGGTGAAGTCTTCGACCGCGACCCCGCGCACACTGCCTTCTTCATGGGCGGGCGCAAGGGCTGGGACGGCGTTGACACGGAGCTTGATTCCGTCTTCGACTTCCCGCTCTGGCAGGCGTCGCTCGACGTGTTCAGTGGTAAGAAGTCCGTGCGCCACTTGCGCGATACTCTGAAGTACGACGCGAACTACCCCGAAGCCGCGCGGCTCACGACGATGCTCAACAATCACGACGTGGAGCGCACGATGTCAATCGCCGGGATGACGCTCGAAGGCGCGATGCTGCACACGGCGTTTCTCTTGAGCGTGCGCGGCATCCCGCAGCTTTACTACGGCGACGAGATAGCGATGGAGGGCGGGGGCGACCCCGACAACCGGCGCGACTTCCCCGGCGGCTTCCCCGGCGACACACGCGACGCTTTCACCAAAGCGGGCCGCACGCCTACAGAGCAGCGGATGTACGAGTGGACGCGCGATTGGATTCGCCTGCGCCGCGAACAGCGCGCGCTCCGCCACGGCCGCACGATTGATCTGGTCTACACGGACGACCTTTACGTCTTCGCGCGCCGTGCGGGTGACGAAACGATTGTCGTCGCAATCAATCGCTCGGCGGCCCCGCAGAAGGCGACTGTGCCAATCACGTTTTTAGAAACAGGTGAGTCTGCGCGTCTTGTTCCGCTGCTCATAGCGCGTGAGAGGGTCAGTGTCGCGGGCGGGAATCTGGTGTTCGAGGTGGGGGCGAAGACCGCCGCGGCTTACAGGCTGGCAAGCGCCGAATAAGAATGTCTGGTTCCGTGATATTTGGGTTATACTACGCAGCACAGACTTAACGAAATTAAATAAGAGAGCATTTCAAAACTGAAACTCAATTCTTAGCGCCTTTGCGCCTCCAGCGTGAGAAAAGCTTTTTCACGCAAAGTCGCAAAGACGCAAAGGAGTTGAGCCAAGGATAGTTTGAGTTTTGAAACGTCTCTACTAAATACCCGAGGAGGGGGCTACGTGAGCTTCCCCAGATCGAGCGGCATCCTTCTGCATCCGACGAGCCTGCCCGGCCGTTTCGGCGCGGGCGACCTCGGCGACGAGGCCCACGCTTTCGTTGACTTCCTGGCGTCGAGCGGCCAGAGCCTCTGGCAAGTGCTGCCGCTCGGCCCGACGGGCTACGGCGATTCTCCTTACCAGTGCTTCTCCGCCTTCGCCGGCAACACCCTGCTCGTCAGCCCCGAAAGACTCGTCCGCGAAGGACTGCTCTCTTCGGAAGACATCGCGCGCGCGCCCTCTTTTCCCGAAGAGAGAGTTGACTTCGGGAAAGCCATAGAGTTCAAAAACGCGCTGCTCAAGCTAGCCTTCGAGCGCTTCAAGCGGAGCGCGGACCACAGTCTGCGCGCCTACTTCGAGCACTTCTCCCGTCAAGCCGCGGGCTGGCTCGACGACTACGCGCTCTACCGCGCGCTGAAAGACGCGCAGGGCGGCCTCGCCTGGAACGAGTGGGAGCCGCTACTCGCGCGGCGCGATGCGTCCGCGCTTGCGGCCGCGCGTGATCATTTACGCGACGCTGTTGACGCACAAAAGTTCTACCAGTTCCTCTTCTTCCGGCAGTGGGCCGCGCTCAAGGCTTACGCGCACGAGCGCGGAATAAAACTCGTCGGCGACATCCCCATCTTCGTCGCGCGCGATTCGGCGGACGTGTGGATGAACCCGGACCAGTTCAAGCTCGACGAGGCGGGCAATCCGCTCGTCGTCGCGGGCGTCCCGCCCGACTACTTCAGCGCG
>DATFCB010000782.1:0-5256 GCA_035253525.1 Pyrinomonadaceae bacterium
GAAAGCTCGTCGAGTTTTCCTCGGCCGCGCGCGTCGTGCGCCCTGGCGTAGAGCGCGTAGCAGAAGTCCGTGAAAGTGATTTCGGAGAAGTTCGGGTCGAACTTCCGAAGCTGCGTGAACTCCTGCGTGAAAGTCCTCTGCTTCGGACCCACGGAGGGCGCGTCCGCGGAGCAGACGGAGGGCTGTTTCTTACGGCTGTCCGAGCGGTAAATCCAGATGATCCCGATGATGACGAGGATGTCGAGCGGGATGCCTATCGCCGGGTACTCAAACGTGAGCAGTATCAGGCGGAAGAGCAACCAGAGGAGAAAGCCCGCGCCCTCGCCGCTGCCACCGCCGCCGCCACGGCTCCCGCCGCCGTAAGACTGCCCGCCGCCGACGCGAGCCAGTGCGTCGGGCGCGAAGAAAGAGACGGCGAGCAGCACGACACAGACCGCGACGAGCGCGACGAGAAGGCGTGAAAGTAGCTTGGTACGACGGCTGGGGTTCATTTGAGTTCGAAGCGCGGCATATCCGGCAACTCGTTCGGGTTCTCGCCCGTCGGCGGAAGATGTTCGGCTAAGAGGACGCCCAACTCTTGAATCCTTTGCCTGAGAGTGTCCAACGAGGGGACGCGGCCCGCGCGGTGTAGTTCGTAGACGCGCTCGTTCCATTCCAGCGGGGGCACGGCCTTCAGAATCCCGCGGTCCGCGATCAGTTCCAGCCGCCGCTCAAGCAACGAGAGGTAGATGAGCACGCCCATCTCCGCGTCCGTGTTGGCGATTCCGGCTTCGTAGAACATCGCCGCCGCACCGTTTCTGACCGCGTCGGCGCGGAAGTCTTTGGTCGTCAAAAGCCGCCGGAGCGCGCTGCTGCGCGACGAGACGAATGCGCCGGCCGCGAAGAAGAGGACGACATCAATCGCCACCCAGTAGTGCTGAAACTCGAAGGGCGAGAAGAGGAGGAAGAGCAGAGTCAGGAAAGCCACGATAGCGCCGCAGAGGTAGTCCGCGTGGCGGTACGACGTGGAGCGTGCGCGCACCACGATCACGATTTCGGCGTCCGTCTGGCTTTCAATTTCACGAACGGCCTGGGCCAGTTGGTCGCACGCGGGTTGATCGAACCGTGGGCGGCTCATAAAGCGATGATGACGGCCTCTCTCTCAAAGCGCACTGAATTTGGACAAAGCGGCCGCTATCTTGCCACGAGCCGATAGCGTGCGACAAGTGGGTGGGACAATATCTGAGTGTTATAATCCGCTGTGACTCAGTCGGTGGTCAGGAATGCGCCCGATCAGTTTATACAATCCCGCGCCGGTCGCTTGCCGCCCGTACGACCCGCGATTCCCAGAGGTCGCGCGCCGTCTCGGCGAGCTGATTCGCGGCCGCGCGCCGGAGGTCGAAGTAGAGCACGTCGGCAGCACTTCCGTGCCGGACTGCGAGGGCAAGGGCTATATTGACCTGCTCGTGCTTTACCCTGAGGGCGCACTTGAGACCGCGAAAGCAGCGCTCTCGGCGCTCGGCTTTCAGCCGCAGCCTTCACGCGACCCGTTCCCGGAGAAGCGCCCCATGAGGGTTGGCTCTTTCACCTTTGAAGGCCAGGAGTATTCGATACACGCGCACGTCGTCTGGAAGCATTCGGCGGAGGCGGACGAATTGCTCTGGTTCCGGGAAAGACTGAGGACTGACGCGCGGTTGCGCGCCGAGTACGTCGCGGAGAAGCGACGAATCTTAACCGAAGGCGTGACCGATCAGGTAGATTACTGCGTCAGCAAAGGCACGTTCGTCGAGAAGGCTCTAGCGGCGAGAGAAAGAGCGAAAGGCGCGCTCTAACGCCTCATTCAACCCGGCCGCCCTCTGGGACGGTCAATCTTTGAGCCGGCCCTCTCTTGCCGCCGGCCGCTGAATGGAAAGATAATTGCGGGCATGAAGAGTTACCGAAAAGAACTGTGGTTCAACGTGCCTACGCGGCGCGCCTTCATCAACATCACGCCGCAGGTCGAAGAGTGTTTGAAGGAGAGCGGGGTCCGCGAGGGGCTGGCGCTCGTCAACGCCATGCACATCACGGCCTCCGTCTTCATCAACGACGACGAGCGCGGGTTGCACAAGGATTATGACAAGTGGCTGGAGCGGCTGGCCCCGCACGCGCCCGTGGATCAGTACGAGCACAACGAGATCGGCGAGGACAACGCCGATGCCCACATGAAGAGGCAGGTGATGGGCCGCGAGGTCGTCGTCGCCGTCACCGAAGGGCGGCTGGACTTCGGCCACTGGGAACAGATCTTCTACGGCGAGTTCGACGGGAAGAGGAAGAAGCGCGTGCTCGTCAAAATCATAGGCGAGTAATCAGTCATCAGCTTTTTGCTTTTACTGAAAACTGATTGCTGATTACTCTACTTTTCGTAGAACGTGACTTTTAGATTCTCTTCCAGCTCAAGCGAGTCGTAGGGCTTGAAGCCTGCTAAAAAATTCTCGGGCATGAAGGTGTCGGCGTCTTCTACGGTGAGCGGAATCTCGGTCACCACCCAGCGGTCTATCTCGTCAAGAAAAGTCCTGTAGACCTGCTCGCCGCCGATGACGTAGAGGTCACACGAGAGGTAGGGCGCGAGCGAGAGCACAAAGAGCTTGTCTCTGAGCACGACAAGAGACGGCAGCGGCTCAAGCTCCGCCTGTCTCGTCATGACGACGTTGAGGCGGCCGGGCAGCGGCCGCTTGAGCGAGAGCCACGTCCGGCGGCCCATCACGCAGACGTTCCCCGTCGTCTGCCGCTTAAAAAACTTCAAGTCCGCAGAGTAGTGCCACGGGATCGTGCCGCCGCGCCCGATGGCCCCGTTGCGATCCACGGCGACGATGCCAATGATTGCCATGCGCTACAAGGTAATTCACGGCGAGCCGAACATCAATCAAATTTCCGCCCGCGTACCGTTACGCTATACTGAAAGTGCTTTCAAAATCCTGAGCAGTTCTTTGCGCCTTTGCGTCTTTGCGTGAAATCTTAACCTCACGCAAAGACGCAAAGGCGCTAAGGGTCATTTTCAAGGGGGGCACGATTGATGAAGAAGCATGGGCCGTGGACGATTAAGGGGACGCGGCGCGTCTACAAGAACGAACTGGTTGAAGTTGCGGAGGACGAAGTCATCAAGGCGAACGGCGAGGAGGGCAAGTACGCCACCATCAGGCTGAGCGACGGCGCGGGCGTGCTTGCGCTCGACGACGATGGCGTAGTTTACCTGGTCAAAGAATTTCGTTACGCGCTCGGGCGCGAGGACGTGGAGATAGTCGGCGGCGCGATTGACGAGGGCGAAGAGCCGCTTGAGGCCGCGCGCCGCGAGCTGCGCGAAGAGTTGGGAATCGAAGCAAGGATGTGGACGGAGCTGGGACGCGCCGCACACTCGACCTCCCTGGTGAAGTCTTTCTCGACGCTGTTCCTGGCCCGCGGGCTAACGTTTACCGAGAAGGACGAGGACGGCGGCGAAGTGCTTGAAACCGTCAAGATGCCTTTTGCGGAAGCCGTCGAAAAGGCGCTCACGGGCGAGTTCGTACACGCGACGACCTGCGTGCTGATTTTACGCGCGCGCGAGTTTCTGGGGAAAAGCTGATGAACGAACAGTTGCGCTCGCTCTTCTCACACACGGGGCAAGTCGTCTATCTGAACCATGCGGCCGTCTCGCCCCCGCCCGTGAAAACCGTGGAAGCGGTCGCGGCACAGATGCGCGACGTGGCCGAGCACGGCTCGCTCAATTACCGCAAGTGGGTGGCCGTGAAAGAGAGTGCGCGCAGGATGGCCGCGTCGATGCTGGGAGCGCGGCCCGAACAAGTGGCCTTCACGCGCAACACGTCGGACGGGCTCTCCACGATTGCCAACGGTCTTAGTTGGCGCGCGGGCGAAAACGTCGTCACCTTCAGGCGCGAGTTTCCGTCAAACGTTTATCCGTGGCTGCGTTTGAGGGAGGCGTTCGGCGTGGAGGTGCGCTTCTGCGAGGAGCGCGGCGGGCGCGTTGACCTGGAAGAGATGCTCTCGCTGATTGACGATCAGACGCGCGTCGTTGCCGTCAGCCATGTGCAGTACGGCTCCGGCTACCGCGCGGACCTTGAGCGCCTGGGCCGTGCGGCACGCGCGCGCGACGCGCTGCTCGTCGTAGACGTGATTCAGGCGATGGGAGCCTTGCCCGTCAACGTCGAGGCGGAGTTGATAGACGCTGCGGCCGGGGCCGGGCACAAGTGGCTGTTGACGCCCGAAGGCGTGGGCCTGCTCTACCTGTCAGACCGCGCGCGCGAGCGCATACAGCCGACGCTGGTCGGGTGGACGAGCGTGCCGCGCCCCGAGGAGCGAGACGATTTCGAACAAGGGTGGGCGCGCGGCGCACTCGCCTGGGAAACTGGCACAGCGCCCACCGCGCTCATTCACGGCCTGGAAGCCAGCCTCTCGCTGCTGCTCGAAACGGGAGTCGGGCGGATAGCCGCGCACCTCCTTGAATTGACGGACTACCTGTGCGAGCGCCTGGAAGCGCGCGGCTACGAGGTCGTCAGCTCGCGCCTGCCCGCCGAAAAGTCGCAGATCGTCTGCCTGCACCACAGGGGCGAGTGGACGGCGCTGGCGCTCTACAGCCATCTCAAAAAGCGCGGCATCGTCACAGCGCCGCGCGGGGACCGCCTGCGCATCGCCCCGCACCTCTACAACACGACCGAAGACATCGAAACTCTGTTGAGCGCCCTGCCCTAAAGTAATTGAAGCCGTTAAAAGTGCGACCGTTTATCGGTCAAGTGTACACACGCGCTGTATGAGATGAAGACAGAATCAGGCGCGTTTGGGCCTCGTTTGCGAAGCCGGGGCTGGCCTGTAAAGTGCGTCTTGGCTTGAAATACAAGGAGAAAACGGCGATTTTAAAAATGAGTGGGGAAGAATCGTCCGGTGGCACGGTCGTTGCTCTGGATAGTAAACGATAAAATAGGAAGGGTACATAAGGGTAAATCGGGTCAGGCTCGGAGACGGCAGTGAGTGAAGGCTTTGGGGGAGGCGTTCTCTCACTTTAAAAGCAGCGGCGGCTCTTTCGGGGGAACGGGGTTGTCGCAACGCTTAGCGGTCGAAGGGCATAAGTGCTGGGCTGCTGGTCGGCGTCCTGCAAGAGGCTTGGGGGAGCCTCACAGGAAGACCAGCAGCCCGCAACTTTCTCGAAGATAGGACAAGGGGAAAAAATTTAGCCGCCGGAGTTGGGGGATTCCGGCGGCTAAATTTTTTTGTGCTCAATTCCCGTCGTCAACGAGCGACGGACTTTTC
>DATFCB010000783.1:0-3855 GCA_035253525.1 Pyrinomonadaceae bacterium
TTGAGTCGTTCTGTCCGTCTAGTTCTTTCTTAAATCCGAAATCCGCATTCCGCAATCAATTTGTTCCGCGCAGTCTCTTCAGTATCTGCACGGCGTTCGTGTTCGACGGGTCTAGCTCAAGCGACTTCTCGTAGTTCTTGATCGCCAGCTCTTTATTCCCCTTGTTCATGTAGGCTTCGCCGAGGCTATCCCAGACGTTTGAGGACTGCGGATAGGCTTCCGTGTTCAGTTTGAACATCTCTATGGCCTCGTCTATCCGGTGCATTCCCATCAGGCGGTAACCGAAGCTATTCATGGCGGCCTCTACGTTCTGATAAGCGTTGGCCGGGTCGGCCACGAACTCTCGGAAACGCCTGGCCGCGAGCGCCACATCCTTTGCGTCGAGCGCTTCCGTCAACTGCGCCGTCAACTCCTTCTTCGGCGTGTAGCCGAGGATGGCCTTCATCGCAGGGTCGTTGTTCGTCAGGTAGTCCGTCGAGGTCAGCTCGGCGGCGATCTGCGGCCCGGTCCACCGGCGGCGGTCACGCGGGTCCAAATTCTGCCACCAGAGCGTCGAGGCGCGCACGACCAACCCGCTGTTCGGCAATTCTATCCGCGTCGAGTCGCCGTAGAAGTTGACGTTCTCGCCCGTCGGCTCCCCTACGAAAATCGTGTTCGTGTACTTCTCAAGCTCGTTGACCAGGTTCTGCGCGGCGGAGAACGTGTGGCGGCTGGTGATGGTAAAGAGCTTGCCCCGCTCGTCAACCTTCGACTTGATGAGGCCGACGATGAGCGGCTTGTTCAGATAGTTATTTCCGCCGCCGTTCCAGCGCAAGTCAAGCACGAAGCGCTCGACAGGGTTCTTCTCCACAAACTCGAAGAGCCGTTTTGTAAAAGCCGCGAACGTCTCTTCGGGTTTGTCCGCCACACCGTTGAACTGCACGTAGACAGTCTTCGAGTCCGCCAGATACTCGTACCAGAACAGGTCCTTGACGTTCTTGAGCCACAGAGGGACGGGGGCCGTCGCCTTGTCGCGCGCGTCGGCCCAGCCCGCGGGCTTGACGTAGTCCCAGGTGCTTTGGTGCTCCTCGGAGAAGTTTCTCACCACGGGCTTGAGTTCCACCGTCATCTGCTTGCCGTTCTTTTCGAGGACGAACTGCGCCTTATTCATGTCCTCGACGATGCCGACTGCGTTCAAGACCTCCGGCGTGATGAGGACGAACGGGGCCGAAGCCTTGATGCCGAACTCGTTGTCGCGGTCGTGGAAGACCAGCCCCTTGACGGCGTTGTATGCCTGCTCGGCCGTAGCGTTGCCGATCTTAACGACGCGCCCCCCGACTATGTCCGCATGCTCAGGCGAGGCCGTGATGACATAGAGCCCGTCCTTGAAGAAGTAGAGCGACAGCGGGTAGGAACGAAAGCCAATTTTCGGGTCGGACATCAGGCCGGCGATGCTCGTGTGGCCGTCCTCGACCATTGCCACTAGGCGCGTGAACTCGACTATCACCTGATTGCGCGTCATGGTCGGGATGCGCTCGTTGAGACTTTTGACCGCCGCGTCGAACTGCTCGCGCTTCATCGTGTGGAAGAGGTTGCGGTGACGCAGGGGCATCTCCGTCGCCAGGACGCGCAAGTCCTCGCGCCATTTTTCGGCTTCGGCGGCCGTGAGTGAGGCGGCGACCGAGTTCGTGCTCTGCGCCTGAAGCGGAATAACGGCGGCGAAGGCCAGGCAAAGAACCGCGCCCACGAACAGCCTGCTAATTTTCAACATAGTCTTTCTCCTCAGAATTGCATGAGAGTTTTAGCCTGAGTTTGAGAGATGCGAAAAGGGACCGTCGGCCCTCGGCCGAATGTTTCCAAACGCGAAGAGCGCGCCCTCGGAAACCCCTGGGATTCTTTCAACCTTTACGGCGTGGGCTGCCGTGAAGTTCACAAAGATTGCCGTTCGACAAACCTGTAGGGCATGCCCGCGTTAAGTGCTCGTATCCGCTGCCCAGTAGTCGGGCGTTTCCTGAGTCTCTGGGTCGCGCCGCTCCATCCAGCGTTCGGGCTTCTTCAGTTCGGAGAAGCCGAATTTGCGGTAAAGCTCGTGCGCGTCTTTGGTCGCGAGTGTCCAGCGGCGGAAGCCACGCAGGTCAGGGTGTGCCAGCATCACTTCGACGAGCCACGTGCCCAGGCCGCGCCCGCGTGCGCTCTCAAGGACGAACACGTCCGCCACCCAGGCGAAAGTCGCGAAGTCCGTCACGACCCGCGCGAAGCCTATCTGTTTGTCGCCCTCGTAGAGGCCGAACGGGACGGAGTTCTCAATCGAGCGCCGTATGGTCTCAACGCTGCGGCCCACGGCCCAGTAAGACTGTCGGCTCAGATAGTCGTGTATGACCTCCAAATCCAGCCGCGCCCTGTCCGTACTGATGACGTAAGGCCCGCGCCGTTCGTTAACAATCGTCTCTTCAACTCCAGGCATGCCTCAACCTCCGCAGAACTATCACGCCGATGCCGGCCATGATGCAGAACCCGCCGGCCACGATTCGCCAGGTCAACTCCTCGCCACGCACGACCATCCCCAGGCTGACCGCAATCAGCGGCGTGACCAGCGCGATGAGCATCGTCTTCGTCACCTCCATGTGACGGACCAGCCAGTAATAAAGTAAGAACGCGACCGCGGAGCCGACGAGCGCCAGGTAAAAAAGCGAGAGGAGCGCCAGCGGCGTCCAGCGCAACTCAAACGGGTTCCCCTCGTAGATTGTGCCAATCATGAGGAGCGGGACGAGGCCGAAGAGCATCTGCCCGGCGGCCAGCACGGCGTAGTCTATTTTGCCGCCGCGCGCCTTCACCAACACGTTCGAGTAGGCCGCGCCGAACGCGCCGACGACAATCGCCACGCTTCCCCGAAACGCGCCCGCGCGTTCCGCCCCCATCTGGTCTGAGCAGATGAGCACGACCCCCGCAATGCCCAGCACGACGCCTACGAGTTTCGGCGCGGTGATGCGCTCCTCGGGCAGGTGCAGGTGTGCGAGCGCGAGGCCGAAGACCGGGATGATGGATTGCAGGATGGCGGCCAGGCCCGAGGAGGTGCGCTGCTCGCCCCAGAAGAGCAGGCCGTAGTTGACGGTGAAGGCGAGCCACCCGGTCCCCGCGATTAAAACCCAGTCGCGCCAATTGGTCGGCAACCGGCTGCGGCGCAAGATGACGACCACAGAGAGTATGAGGACGGCGATGACGAACCGAATCCCTGCGAACGTGAACGGCGGCAAATCTTCCAGGCCGAGCTTGATGAAGAGCCACGTCGAGCCCCAGATCAGGGCCAGGACGAGCCAGACCAGGACGGGCAGCTTTGAACGATGCGTCGCCGCCAGACGGCGCGGCAGACTCTTTCTCTCCGCCGCCGCGGGAACTTCCGGCGGGACAATCGGCGCGGCAGGCTCCGCGACTTCCAGGCTCTCGTCTAAAGACTGTGGGGACACGAGAACATCATAAACCGCCCGCCCGCCGTTCACGAAACCGGCGACCCGTACAGCGCCCGGTTGTTAACATTAAGTTCGGACCAAATTCAGACGGATGTAACACGCACCGCTTAACCTTCGATGTTTACTCAACCCCTTTGCGGCTTGGCGTGAGTGATTTAGGTTTTCTCTCGCCAAGGCGCAAAGACGCAAAGAAAAGCACCGAAGGAGATTCGCAGTGCCCCCTCTGAAAATTTTCAAACGCGTGTCCTGTGCGCTCTTGGTTCTGTCCCTCGCGCTTTCTCTCGCCTGCAAAGGGAGCGGTCCCAGCGGCGGCGGCGGTGGCACAGTTCGCCTGAACGGCATGGGCGCGACTTTCCCCAAGCCGATTTACGACAAGTGGGTGAGTGAATACGGCAAGCTCAATCAGAAC
>DATFCB010000784.1:0-4747 GCA_035253525.1 Pyrinomonadaceae bacterium
GACGCGCACGACCTCCAAGGCTTCGTTGTAGCGTCCCTGCCATTCGAGAGCTTCGGAGAGCACGGCGCGCGCCTCGCCCGTCAGCTTCGCATCGTTGTCGGCTGCGTCTATCACGGAGACGAGCCGCTCCTCGGACGCGCGCGAGAGCCCGCGATTGAGCAAGCGCCGCGCCTCTTCGATCTCGCGCGCCAACTGCTCGCGCGTCGCGGAGCCGTCCGCGAGCGAGCGGCGCTCGGCCGTGGCGTCGCCGCTAGTGCGCGCTATGTCTTGACGTTTGGTCATCGAAGTCTGCTTCGCGGTGCAAACTTGTTGAGGCAGTGTCTGGCTGTCGAAGAGGGGAGGCCGAAGTTTGCGGCCCACACGTCGCCCAGTTACGGGCGGCACGCAACGGCTAAAACCTGGAAACCGCGGGAATTTAACACGAAGGATAAAACAATGGCAATGACTCGCCTTAGACGCCTTTGCCAAATGGATTGCTTCAATCCGTAACGATTCTTAGCGCCTTTGCGCCTCCAGCGTGAGTAAAAGGTTTTGGTTTTCTCACGCTGGAGGCGCAAAGACGCAAAAGAGTTGAATTTTATTCGCCGTAATCGTCCGTTGTGGACTCGGGTTTGCCTTATTCATTGGAAAAGGCCGGAGAGTGTAACGAATCCGTCCGGGGAATGATGTAATGAAGAGGAAACAACATAACTTACCAGCGGAAGATGACGCGGAAGCGACGCTCGTGGAGCCGCGCTTCAATGAGGAGGCGACAGAGGCCGCGCGCCCCGTCGTGCCGCTCAGTCAGGTCACCAGCGCGGACGTGTACGGAAGAGGCCCGGCGGGCGGGCCGCGTGTGACAGTCCGCTACGGCAGAAACGGCGTGCCGCGCGGCCTGGTAATAATGCTGGCGATAATCGCGGTCGCGGCAATCGTGACGGCTGCCGCCCTCTATCGAAGCGCGAGGCCGACTGCGCCCGCAGCCGCGCCGCAGACCGTCAACGAGACGACAGTCGAGACGGAACCTGAAACCGTAGAGAGCGCACCTGCTGCTGTAGAGAAAACGGAAGAACCTTCGCCCGCGCGAGAAAATGGCACAACCGCTTCGGCGCGGCCGTCGAGAGAGTCCGAAGTGCGAACCGAGGTGTCGGCACGCGAAGAGCCTGAGCATCGGGTCCGCAAAGACGACGAGCGCCGCGCGCGGGTTGAAGACAAATCAATCGAGCGCGCACGCAAAGAGGAGAAGAAACAAGCCAGGCGCGAAGTGAAAGAGGCCGAGCGTTTGGCGGAACGGCAGCGCGATGCGGAGAAGCGCGGGGAGGTCAGGCCCAGACTCGTCGGCATCTACACGGAGAGGCGCAAGAATTAGCGGCCCCAAACTTCTTTCACTGTGCCCGCAGGATTGCCAGCGGCTTTCGCGTCAGCACGTTCAAACTCGAACTCAGGCCGACGATGGTGACGAGCACGACGGTCAGCGTTATGCCCGTCACAGTCTGAACCGCGGAGAACGTCCAGGGGATTTCCAGTATGAAGCGCGCCACGGAGTATGAGAGCGCCGTGGACGCCAGCGCGCCGACGAGTCCCGCCACGAGCCCCAGTAAGCCGTACTCTATAAAAAGCATCGCCAGCAGAACTTTCCTTTTCGCCCCCAGCGTTTTCAAGACCGCGACCTCGTAGACACGCTGAAACTTCGTCATCGCGATTGAGCCGACCAGAATCAACACGCCGCACAGCAGGACGAAGCCGCCCAGAAAAGTGACCGCGAGTGTCACGTTGTTGATGATGCGGCCCAGTGTGCTGACGACTTCGGCCACGTCTATGACGGAGATGTTCGGGTACTGATCGAGCAGCGCGCGTTGAAAGCGTGAGCGTTCGGGCTCGCCCGTGGGGCCGTTGAAGGGCGCGACCAACATCTGCGGCGCGCTCTCCAACGCGCCCGGCCGGAACAGCACCATGAAGCCCGTGCGCGAATTCCTCCAATCCACGCGCCTGACGCTCGTCACTCTCGCCGTCAACTTTCTCCCCGCGATGTCGAACGTGATGCTCCCCCCCACGTCCAGTCCGACCAGCCCACGCATGCCCTCTTCGATAGAGACTTCCGGCGCGGGCGATGGCGTTGCGTCCCAGAAATTTCCGGCGACCAGAGTCTCGTTCGCTTCGAGGCGTGGGCGGTACGTCACTACGTACTCGCGTCCCAACCGTCCGCGGTCCCTACGCATCTCGCCCTCGTCGAGGTCAACCGCACGGTCGTTGATAGCGTAGATGCGCGCTCGCACCGTCGGAATCAACTCGGGCCGCTCGCCCGTCGCTCTCGTGATTAACTCCTCCACGCCCTGCTGCTGGTCCGGCTGTATGTCAATCAAAAACATGTTGGGCAGACTCGTGCGTCGTGAGAGATCCATCTCGGCAAGCAGGTTGGTTTGCAGCGAGTGCATGGACATGACGACGAATGCGCCGAGGCCGACGGCCATGACGATGACGCGCGTCTGGTTGCCGGGGCGGTAAAGACTGCTGACGGATTGCCGGAGCGCGAAGGAGCGCAGGCGGCGCGCGCGGCGGACCAAAAAAATCAGCGCGAGCGCGGCCACGTAAAGGGTCACGGCGGTCGCGGCGAGTCCCGTCATGAAATAGAGGCCGACCACGGCGGAACCCGCCTGCCAGGATGAGAGCGCTACGAGGCCCGCGACGACGAGCGCGCCCGTGGCCCAGCGCAGCAAGTCCAGCCGCGGCCGCTTCCCTTCGCCCGCATCCTCGCGCAGCAGCATGTTCGGCTTGATGTGACGCACGCGCAGGAGCGGCATCAGCGAGAACAGCACGGAGACGAGCAGCCCTAATCCCAGACCCTGTAGGACCGAAGCCCGCGTCAGGTCGTAGCTCATGTCCGGCGGCAGGCTCTGCGCGAAGTAGCGGCCCGCCAGGAGGAGCGCTCCCTTAGCGAGCGCGACTCCGAAGAGGCTCCCGGCGAGTCCGAGCGCGACGACCTGTGCCAGATAGACGGCGACGATCTGCCTTGCGGTCCCGCCGACGCACTTGATGACGGCGATTGATTGCTTCTTCTGTTCGATGAAGACGCGCGTCACGCTCGACACACCGATGCCGCCGAGCACGAGCACGATGAGCCCCGTCAGAGATAGATAGTTTTCCGTGCGCGCGAACTGCTCGCTCAGATTCTGTTGCGAGTCCTTGTAGGAATTGACGGTGACGAGTTGCCCTTTAAGCTCCGCGCGCAGCCGCTGAACCAGCGCGTCAAACTCGCCCTCGCTCGTTTTGAGAAGAATTCTGCGGCGCGCACGGCTGCCAAAGCCGACCAGCCCGGTCCCTTCGACCGCCGAGCGCTCTATCATGATGCGCGGGCCGAGGCGGAAGCCGCCGCCGCTCCCAGGCTCGCGCTCAATCACTCCGCGAATCTCGAAGGCCGACTCGCCGATCTTGATAGAGTCGCCGACGCGCAGCTTCAAACGTTCGAGCAACAGAGGAGCGACGACCGCACCGCCGCCCTTGAGCAGGTCGTGACTGAATTTTCCGCCGCCCGCGAGCGTGAAGTCGCCGTAGAGCGGAAAGGGCGGCTCGATTCCCTTCAACTCAACCATCATCGCCGAAGCGTTCGCGGCGTCGGCGGGACGCGCCATCGTGTTCGCTTCAATCGTCTCCGTCCTGGCGATGACCCCTTGCGCGTGCGCGACGCGCTCTATGACTTCGAGCGATTCGGGCCGCCACGGGCGGGTCGAGTCCAGTTGCACGTCTGCCGTCATAAGCTGGCGCGCCTCGCCCGCGACCGAGCGGTTGACGTTCTGCACGGTCGTACGCAGGGCCACGATGGAGCCGACGCCGATGCCTATGCACAGGAAGAAGAAGAGTAAACGACGCCACGACGAGCGTATCTCGCGGCGCGCCATGCGCAGTATGAACTTCACGACCGGACGGCCTCCGCCTCTTCAGCTTTGGCGATTCCGCTGGCTTCCCTTTCCGAATCGCTCGCGACGCGCCCGTCGCGCAGTGAGATGTGGCGCGTCGCCTCCTGTGCCAATTCGTGGTCGTGCGTGACGAGGAGGAGCGTCGTGCCGCGTTGTCGGTTCATCTCGACCATCAGGTCGAAGACGTGGCGGCCGTTGCGCGAGTCGAGGTTGCCGGTCGGCTCGTCCGCCAGCATGATCGAAGGCTCGTTGCCGAACGCGCGCGCGATGGCGACGCGCTGGCGCTCGCCGCCCGAAAGCTGCGAAGGGTAGTGATGCGCGCGCGCCGCCAGATCAACGTCCTTCAGTAATTGTCGCGCGCGCTCGTCCGCGTCGCTGAGGCCAGCCAGTTCCATCGGGACCAGTATGTTTTCGAGCGCCGTCAGCGACGGAATCAGGTGAAACGATTGGAAGACGAATCCGATCTTCGCGCCGCGCAACCCGGCGAGCGCGTCCTCGCTCATCTCGTTGATGACCTGGCCGTCAATGAGAATCCGGCCCGAGGTCGGCGCGTCCAGACCGGCGATGAGGCCGAGCAACGTTGACTTGCCGCTCCCCGAAGGGCCGACGACCGCCACGAACTGCCCGTCCGGGATGACCAGATCGAGCGAGTGAAGTATCGTTAAGCTCTCCGACCCGGAGGGGACCGTTTTTGAAACCTTGTATAATTCGATCATGAGAAAAAATCTTTTCGTCCTCTTACTCGCCCTCGCCGCGCTCGCGTGCGGCACGAGCGAAACGCGAAACGCTTCAGACACGCGCGCCGAAAATGCGGCCGCGACCCCTGCGCCTGCGCCTGCGCCCGAGACGAGTCT
>DATFCB010000785.1:0-2592 GCA_035253525.1 Pyrinomonadaceae bacterium
TGGCCGCGCTCTGCTCGGCGCGCAGGACTATGAAGCGCGCGTGCGCCGCGGAGACGCGAGTGCCCAGGCGCGCGGGCGAGAGGCGGCGGTTGACGGCGTCCGCGCGCCGTCGCGCGACTTGCGCCGCGCGCAGCGTCAGAGTCTCGACTCTGTGCGAAGCGTCGTCCACGCGCGCACGCGCTTCGTGTAACCGCTCACGCGCCTCGTCGAAAGCGGGTGACATCGCCGCCT
The DNA here is from genome assembly GCA_035253525.1 of Pyrinomonadaceae bacterium. Taxonomy (GTDB): domain Bacteria; phylum Acidobacteriota; class Blastocatellia; order Pyrinomonadales; family Pyrinomonadaceae; genus QHXM01. Next base: position 232 of record DATFCB010000785.1, read on the forward strand.
CCTGCACGCGGAGCCGCGCGTCTACGACCGTCGAGCGCAACGAGCGCACGAGTTCCCGCGTCAGCGCACCGACGTAAGCGGCCAGCTCGTCCTCGCGCGCGGCGACCATTTCGGCGGCGGCCGAAGGAGTGGGCGCGCGCAGGTCTGCGGCGAAGTCCGCGATGGTCACGTCCGTCTCGTGCCCTATGGCCGAGATGACGGGGATGGCGGAGGCGCGAATCGTGCGCGCCAGATGTTCCTCGTTGAAGGCCCAGAGGTCTTCCGCTGAGCCGCCGCCGCGCCCGACGATGATCACGTCAATGCACTCGTCCGCGCGCCCTTCCGATGTCACGCGGTCGTTGAAGTCGTTCATGAGGTTGATGGCCTGCGCGATCTCGTTGCCCGCCCCTTCGCCCTGGACTCGCGTCGGCGCAAACAGCACGTGAACTGTGCGCGTGCGGCGCGCGAGCACCGTCAGGATGTCGCGTATGGCCGCGCCCGTCGGCGAAGTCACGACGCCCACGCGGCGCGGGAAGAGCGGCAACGGCTGTTTCAACTCTTCGTCGAACAAGCCTTCGGCCGCCAGCCGGTCGCGCATCTGCTCGAAGGCGACGCGCAGCGCACCCGCGCCCACAGGGTCCAGCGCCTCGACTATCAACTCGTACTCGCCGCGCGGCTCGTAGACGGAGAGGCGGCCGCGCACGCGCACCTGAAGCCCGTCCGAAGGCCGAAAGCGTATGCGCCCATTGACGCCGCGGAAACACTTGGCGTGAAGCTGCGCGCCCTCGTCCTTGACGGTGAAATACCAGTGGCCGGACGCGGCCGCCTTGAAATTGGAAATCTCCCCCTCGACCCAGACCGAAGCGAAACGCGCCTCAAGCGTGCCGCGCACCTGCGCGGTCAACTCCGTCACCGAGAGCGGCCGGCGCTCCGTCGCGTCAAAGAGGGATTGGAGCAGGGGATGAGTCATTCAGCTTCACCTGACGAGAGCGCCTTTTCCAGCTCTGCGACGAGCGGGGGTAATTCCTCCGTGATTGTACGCCAGACGATGTCAAGGTTGATGTCGAAATACGCGTGAATCAGCCGATTACGCATCCCGATTATTTCGGGCCAGGGAATGCCCGCGTACTTGGCCTGGCAAGCCGGCGAAACCCTGCTCGCCGCCTCTCCGATGATCTCTATAGGATTTAACCAGGGATAAAGCGAGCATCCGGCTGGCATCCAGATTAGCTCTCGACTTTCCTGAGACAAAAGATAAAGCATCGTGCGCCGCGTCAAGCATGTGTCTGAGGCGAATCGAGTCATCCTTGTGCATATTGCACCTCAGCCATCGCCATAACTTCGTCGCGGAAGTAGCGGCTCAGGTCTTGCGGGGTTCTCAAGTCAACCTTCCTATCTCCGAGCAACGCGGACAGCTCGCGTTCCATGCGCGCCAGACCGAACAGGCCAGGCACGTGCTCCGGCTCAAACTCCACCAGGACATCAACGTCGCTCGTCGAGCGGAAATCGTCCCGCAGGACCGAGCCGAAGAGAGACAGTCTGCTGATATGATGACGACGGCAAAAGTCCGCGATCTCCTCTTTTCTGATCTCGACGTTCTGCTGCCTCATCTTCCGTTGTCCCCCGGTGGAGTTTAGGATTGTGTACGCGTGACGATTTAAGGATGAGGGATGAGTGATGAAAAAACAAGTCCTTATTTCTCATCCCTTCCTGGCATAGTAGCCCTGGCGGTAGAGGAGCTGCAATTTCTGTTTGCGCAACTCGGGGTTGGTTATCTCGACGCGGACCCGGCGAAAATTTCCGTCGCGCTTCATGTTGGAGGGCCGGTAGGCCAGGAGGTATTGAGAGCGCAGCTCCTGTTGGATTTGCTCGAAGGCGACGTAGAGTGAAGCCTGGTCCGTGGGGAAGAAGACGCGGCCCCCAGTCTTCTCGGCAACACTCGTCAGAGCGTCGTCGGCGACCTCGAACTTTTCGTCGTCGCCGATGCCTATGGAGTAGACGATAACGTTGTGGCGGACGGCGAAGTCAATTGCCTCCTGTTTTTTGGTCATGCTGCTGGTGTCGTCGCCGTCCGTGAGCAAGATGATGGAGCGGCGCGTCGGCTCGTTCGTCTGCGAGAGCACTTCGCTGACCGCCATCCAGACGGCGTCCCAGACGCCCGTGTAGCAGCGCAACTCGCGCGCGGGCGTGTCTTTCTTCTCCTCGCATTCGGGAGAGCCCTCCGGGAACTCTACGCGGACGCGCTCGACCGCGTCGCGCAGTTTTTTGAGGTCGTTCGTCAAGCCCTGTTGCAGCACGGCTATGCCCGTAAACGAGATGACGGCGGCCTTGTCCCTGTCGGGGCGGAGGAAGGAGTTGATGAACGCAAGGGCGGCCGTTTTT
>DATFCB010000786.1:0-15442 GCA_035253525.1 Pyrinomonadaceae bacterium
CTTCGGCCCGCGCGACAACACGCCGGAAGCCACCTGGTCCGTCATCGAAAAGGAGGCGACCGGCCTCGCCGAAGCCATGCGCATGGAGACGCTCAAACAGACGCCGATGGCAATGCTCTCCCGCGGCGCGTGCGGCATACGCAGCGGCACACTCATCATCAACTTTCCGGGGTCGCCCAAGGGCGTCCGCGAGAGCTTTGCCGTCATCAAGCCCGTCCTCAACCACGCCGTCGCGCTGGTCGTCGGCCAGCCTCACGCCGAGGCGTAAGAGAGACGGATGACTGGCGAGGGCGTCGCTGCTTCGGAAATTTTTTGACAACACGCTCCCGCGCGACATATATTTTTCGCAAGCTAGACGATTTGCCAGTGAGACGGCGCGCGGCTCCTTTCAAAGACTCGCGCGGCCCCGGAGGCAGATGATGCTCGGCGCTATTCTTCTCCAAGCAGGCGAAACAGCTTCGACGACGACGACCGACGCGGCGCAAGTGGTCGGCTCGCCGGTGACGGCGTATTGGCCCGTGATGATATTTTTCGTCTTCGCGGTCATCTTCCCCGTGCTGCCGATTGTGCTCGGGCGGTTCATACGGCCTATGAAGTACAACAAGGCCAAGATGCGCCCCTACGAGTGCGGGATAGACCCGCAGACGGAGGCGCACGACCGCTTCACCGTGCGCTACTACATCGTCGCCATGCTCTTTCTAATTTTCGATGTCGAGACGATTTTCCTGCTCCCCTGGGCGATCATCTTCATGGGCGACGACTTCTCGTTTACCAAGTTCGCCCTCATAGAAATGTTCGTCTTCATAGGCATCCTCGTCGTCGGCTACTATTACGCTTGGCGCAAGGGCGCGCTGGAATGGGCATGAAAGGCAGGGATGAGGGATGAGGGATGAAATAAAACCTTTCTGTTTTTACTTCATCCCTCATCCCTCATCCCTCATCCCTTAATTGTTATGGCTGAACACGAAGAAGGATTCGTCTTAACGACGGTTGATTCGATCATCAACTCTGTGCGCCGGTCGGTCGGTGCGAAGGTGATGGACATAGCGGCGCGGCCGGTCAACTGGGCGCGCAAGTCGGCGCTGTGGCCGATGACGTTCGGGCTGGCGTGCTGTGCCATCGAGATGATTGCGACGGGCGCGGGCCGCTTCGATATTGACCGCTTCGGTGCGGGCGTGTTTCGTCCCTCCCCGCGGCAGAGCGATTTGGTGATAATCGCCGGCACGGTGACGCTCAAGATGGGGCCGGTCGTGCGCCGCGTTTACGACCAGATGCCCGAGCCGAAGTGGGCCATCGCGATGGGCGCGTGCGCCTCGACGGGCGGGCCGTTCGATTCTTACTCGACCATGCAAGGCGTTGACCGCGTCATCCCCGTGGACGTGTACATCCCAGGCTGCCCGCCGCGACCCGAGGCGCTGCTCTACGGCCTGATGCGCCTACAGGACATCATCATGCGCGAAGCCCCCTCGGCCTACATCTTCGAGTCGGACGGGACCGTCCGCCGCCGCCGTCAGTTGGAAGGCGACGACGAGTTGCGGGAGATCGCGCCGACCGACAGCGAGGCCGTCGAGGTCATCGAAGCCGTGACGAAGTGAGCCTGTAAAAATTGAGAGTTGCGTTGACGAAGGATAAGGGATGAGAGCCAGGCTCTCATCCCTTGTTTTTTCTCCACGAATCCTCGCCGGGGAAGGGAAAGCGGAAGGAGAAGGCCCACTTGCGCCCGTTAATGAGCAGGGCTTCGACCGAGCCGCCCTCGGCCTTCTTCCTCAGCGTCTCGTACTGGGTCTGGGTCAGATAGATGCTGTAGTTGATCTGGTCGTCGCTCGTGCCGCGCTTCTTCGTCGTCGGGTGCGTGGTGTCGGGCCAGTTTTTGGGCCAGCTCATCGCGTCGCCCGCATACTCGTAGGGCCAGATCATCAGCTCAACCTTCTCCGGCATCCAGCGTGTAGCCTTCGCCGGTTGGAAACCCTTGAGCTTTTCGTAAATCTCCACGAAAGCCGCGGGCGCGGCTTCCTTCCTGTCGTTGTCCGTCCGCTTCAAGCCGCCGTACACGGAGACGCTTTTCCGTTGGTCTTTGTCCCAGAGCGTGATGACGGTCGTCGGCTGGTCCGTTATCATCGTCGTCTCGTAACGCGGCTCAAGCTCTAAGAACCGCGCCGCCGGGAAAGACTGTACGAGCGAGTCGCGCTCCTGCGCGCTCAGCGTCGCGGACGCGTATTCGTAGCCGCCACCTTCCCTGGGTCTGGCGAAAATCACCAGGCCGTCATCGTAGAGCGCGAAGGAAGGCGAGTCAGAACCCAAAACCATTGCCCAGGGGTTGATCTCGTAGAGAAGCACGACTGGTTTTCTGCCGTCCGTCGCATTACTCTGGCCGCCGGGCTGCGGGGTAACTGTGCCATTATCCGCGCCGCTCGTGCCGTCCGTCTGGACTAAACGGTCCGTCGCCCGGACTGATGATTGCGGCTGGCATTGAATCATTAGCGCGCCCGCGAGGAGCAGCACTCCAGACATCATCAAGCGGTGGGCCGCGCTCGTCTTCGACGTTAAGTTTGGCATAAATCCTTTTCAAAACCCTCCGGGCTAAAAGAACGGCCGCGCGGGTTGTTCTTGCGCTGGCGGGAACACCGAAAGCGGCTCGTAAAAAAAAATCGGCCGTATTCTAAAAAAAGTGGAAGAAAAACCAAAACCCCTTCGTCTAAGGGTTTGAGAAGCGAAATGAAGGGGGCGGCGGATGGAGCGGCGCGCGGTGGCGAGCGACAGAGAGATCAACGAGCGCGTGATCGAAGCCTGTCGGCGTGGCGACAGGGAAGCGTTTCGGCTGCTCTTCGAGACCTACAAGGACAGGGTCTACTCTATCTCGCTCTACTACTTCAAGGGCGACGAAGCGCTGGCCCACGACGTGACGCAGCAGGTCTTTCTCAAGCTGATGACGACAATCGAGCAGTTCCGGCGCGACGCGGAGTTCACGACCTGGCTCTACCGCATGGTGGTCAACGCGTGCACGGACGAGCAGCGAAAGCGCCGCCGCTTTCTCCCCTTCGGGGACGGATTCGGGATGAGAGGGAAGAGTCTGGAAGAGAGGTCCGAGGAGGAGCGTTACGCTCACGTGGAACTGGCCGACTGCGTGAAGGCGGCCATTCGTGACCTGCGGCCGAAGCTCAGGCTCCCCATCCTGCTCAAGTACGTCGAGGGCCTGTCGTACGACGAGATGGCGGATGTGCTCCACTGCTCGAAGGGCACAGTCGCCTCGCGGCTCAACCGCGGGCACAAGATTCTGGCGCGCCGCCTGGCACATTTTCGCGGCGCGCTGACGGGTGAGTGAAAAAGATGTTGGGTAATCATGTCAGCGGAGAACTTTCGGCGTACTGCCACAATGAGCTGGCGGAAGAAGAGTCGCGCCGCGTCGCGGAGCACTTGATCGGGTGCTCTCGCTGTCGCCGCGAGTTCGAAGAGATCAAGCTGGGGGTGAAGCTCGCGGAGCAGTTGCCGCGCGTCACGGCCCCGGCCGCGCTGTGGTCCGAGATAGAGAGGGCGCTCGACGGGCACTCAAGCACGCCCGCTTCTCGTCAGGACGTTCGTCGCCCGCGACCCTCTTTCTTCCGGTGGCCGCAGTTGGCGGCGGCCTGCGCTCTCTTACTTTTGGCCCTGGCGGGCGGGCTCATCTGGTACTCGACGCGCGAGCCCGAGAGCATCCCTCAAATCGCCGGGACGGACGAGACGCATCAAGCGATGCCTCCGCAGCAGCAGCCACAGCCGCCGGTAGTTCCCGAAGGTGCTCAAAATCCGCCCGTGGCGAGCAACACGCCGCAGCCGAAGCAGCCTGAGTCGAAGCGCCCCGCCGTTTATGGCAGGCCCGCGGAGGCCGCGACGACGTGGGAGGTGGCGCGTCTGGCGGGCGCGCCCACGGCCGGGGGCAAACAGCTTGAAGGGAGCGGACGCCTCGCGGTCGGAGAGTGGTTGGAGACGGACGCGTCCTCGCGCGCCAAGCTCAACGTCGCGGACATAGGCGAGGTTGATATTGGGCCAAATTCGCGCGTGCGCCTGCTGAGGACGCGCTCCACTGAGCATCGCCTGGCACTTGAGCGCGGGCGACTGCACGCGATGATAGACGCGCCGCCGCGCCTCTTCATAGTCGAGACGCCGTCGGCGACCGCCATTGACCTGGGCTGCTCCTACACGCTCGAAGTTGACGATGCGGGCCGGAGCCGCCTGCACGTCACTTCCGGCTGGGTCGCGCTCGAACTGAAGGGGCGCGAGGCGATTGTGCCGGCCGGCGCGGTCTGCGTGACGGAGCCTGGCAAGGGGCCGGGCACGCCTTACTTCGACGACGCCTCGGCGGACTTTCGCGCGGCGCTCACGCGGCTCGACTTTCAAGGCGGCGGCGCGAAGGACTTGAACGTCGTGCTCGCGGAGGCGCGCGAGTACGACACGCTGACACTCTGGCACCTGCTCTCGCGCCTGCGCGGGGAAGAGCGCGCACGCGTCTACGACCGCATGGCCTCCTTAGTCCCGCCGCCCAAGCGCGTGACGCGCGCGGGCGTGCTCAAGCTCAACCGCGCCATGCTGGAACTCTGGAAACAGGAACTCGAATGGGTATGGTTCGACTGAAGAACTATGCGGGATGAATGATGAATGAAAGACAACTGCTGTTCAGTTCTTAATTCATCCCGCAAAGTTCCGCACTCATCATTCAAAACTTCTCTCCCGCAAATCCTCGTTGTGCAGCAGACTTTTGATTTGGAGGAGCAACGAACATGATTAGACGCATCACACCGAGACTCATCGCGGGTTGTCTGACAATCCTGGCGCTCGCCGCGCTGGTCGGCGTCAGGCTCTCGGCACAAAACGGGCCGCCGAAGCAAGGCAACACAAAACAGGCTGGCACAAAAAGAGCGGCGTCCAAAGACAGGTTGGTCGTACACGAGTGGGGGACGTTCACTTCGATTGCGGGGCGCGACGGCGTGGCGCTCGAATGGCGGCCCTTGAACGGAGTGAGCGATTTGCCTGAGTTCGTGTACAGCATAGATGAGGGGGACGGCGGCGTCCCGCGCCAGCAACCAGGCAAAAGAAATATGCGCGCTTCAGTCCGCATGGAGACGCCCGTGCTCTACTTCTACGCGCCCGCCGAGATGAGCGTCTCCGTCAAGGTTGATTTTCCGAAGGGCAAGATTACTGAGTGGTATCCGCGAGCGCGCTCCGTCGCGGCGGGCATTGACTGGGGCCGCTTGAAGGTCATGCCGGGCGCGGCGCTGACTTTCCCTGTCGAGAGCGCGGAGAGCCACTACTACCCCGCGCGCGAGGTGGACGCCGCGCCCGTCGAGGTCCACGGGACGCCGGGCAAGCCGGCGCAGCAGGAGAAGTTTCTCTTCTATCGCGGCGTCGGCACATTCGACCTGCCGCTCTCGGTCAAGCTCGAAGGCGAGAACGTCGTCTTGAAGAATCTCGGAAAGGAAGAGATCGCGCACCTCATCATCTTCGAGAACCAGGGCGGGCGCGTCGGCTACCGCGTGTGCGACACGTTCACGGGCGAGATGACTCACGAGCGCCCCGCTCTCGACAAGAGCATGGACGCGCTCCTCGGTGAGTTGAAACAGGTGCTCGTCGCGGGCGGCCTCTACGAGCGCGAGGCCGAGGCGATGATCAAGACGTGGCGCGACAGTTGGTTCGAGGAGGGGTTGCGCGTCTTCTACATACTGCCGCGACGCACGACCGACGAGGTTCTTCCCGTGACCATAGAGCCGCGCCCGGCCGAACTGGTCCGCGTGCTGGTGGGCCGCGCCGAAGTCATCACGCCCGAGATGGAAAAGCACGTGCAGCAACAGATCGGCCTGCTCCGCGATTCCTCGCCGCAGGTGCGCGAGACGGCCCGAAAGGCGATTCAAAAGTACGGCCGCTTCGCCGAACCGATTCTCAAGCGACTTTTGGCACAGGAAACGAACGCCGAAGCCCGCGCGGAAATCGCCAACCTGATCGAAGCCGACCAGATGCAGGACGAGACAGCAAAGAACTAAAACTGCCGCGCGAGCGTTAAGCAGGTCAGTACCGCCCGCGATAGCAGGCGGGTCAGCGGAGGGATGAGGGATGAAGTAAAGAAAGAAGGTTCCTGGTTCTTATTCATCCCTCATCCCTCATCCCTTTTTTCGGGGGGCAGCATGAAATCACACGATTCAAGTCGCAGGCAGTTTATCAAGAAGGCTACGTTCATCATCTCCGCACTCCCGGCCTTGCACGTCGGCGCACTGGTTCTGTCCGGGTGTAGCGCGGGCGGGCGCGGGCCTGCGCGGGCCGAGGAGCCTGACGGCAAACCTGCTAACCCGCCCTGGCAAATCAAGATGGTTTCGGATAATGAGCCCGGCGAGCCGTTAATCGTCTCCGGGACGATTTACGCGGCCGACGGCGTAAAGCCCGTAGAGGGGATTACGCTCTACGTCTATCACACGGACGCCAGGGGGCTTTATTCCGACCAGGACAGGAACGGCCAGGAGCCTCAGCCGCGCCTCAAAGGCTGGATGAAGACGGGCGTGAACGGCCGCTACGAGTTCCGCACGATCAAGGCTGCGTCCTATCCAGGCACACGCAACCCGGCGCACATTCACGGCACGCTGTCAGGGCCGGGTTACAGTGAGCGCTGGATCGAAGAATACTGGTTCGAGGGCGATCCTTTCGTCACTGCCGAGATGCGCTCGAAATTGAAAGGGCAGGGGAATTACTCCCCAATCTTGAGCCTGCGGCGCGGCGACGACGGTGTCTGGCGAGGCACGCGCGATTTCAAGCTGGAATAGACTGAGGGCGTCTGTAAGAAAAGAGCGCTCGTGCGCGTTATCAGGATAAAGGGATGCTAAAGCGGGGGCGGTATGAAAACGGGTCTGGTCTGGAAAATCCTGAAGTGGACGGCGATTGCCCTGGGCGTGGTCTTCGCCGCGCTCCAACTCGTCCGCCCGGCGCGCACCAATCCGCCCGTTGACCAATCCAGGACGCTCCAGGCCCACGCGCGCGTCCCACCGGAAGTCGCCAGCATCCTCGACCGCTCGTGCAACGACTGCCACTCGCACCAGACGCGCTGGCCCTGGTACAGCAACGTCGCGCCCATCTCCTGGTTCGTCATCAACCACGTCAACGAAGGCCGCGACGAGCTGAACTTCTCCGACTGGGCGCAGTACAGCGAGGACGACCGCCCGTTCTTGCTAAAGAAGATTTGCAGGGAAGTCCAGAGCGGCGCGATGCCTCTCCGCTCTTACCTGAGATTGCATCACGAAGCCGAACTCTCAAGCGAAGACGTGACGCTGCTCTGCGACTGGGCGGACGCGGAGAGCCGGCGTCTTTCCGGCCTCCTGGAATAGACCCCCGCCTTTACAACCCCGAAAGATGACGCGTGTCGTTGAGAGCGAGGACGCGGACGAAGCCGTCGGCGCGAAGCTCGAAGCGCGTGATGCCGCAGTTGGCGGTGGCAATCCAGACGGGTTTGAGTTCGGGCGCGTCGAGAGCGCCCATCAGGTGCAGGGCGAGGATGCAGATGGTGCCGGTGTGGGAGAAGAGGACGATGCGGCCGCCCTGTTGATGCTCGATGGCGCGGTCTAGCTGGGTTGCGGCGCGGTCGAGCATCTGGCGGTAACTCTCGCCGCCGAGCAGGACGTGGTCGAAGTCGCGGCGAATCAGCGCGGCGTACTGTTCGGGGTGCTGCGCGGCCGCCTCCTCGAAGGTCAAACCCTCCATCACGCCGACGCTGCGCTCGCGGAAGGCTTCCGTCTGCTCTACGTCGAGGCCCGTGAGGCGCGCTAAGGGCATCGCCGTCTCGACCGCGCGCGAGAGGTCCGACGAATAGATCGCCGTTATCTTCTCCTCGGCGAGCGCGCGCGCCGTGACCTCCGCCTGGCGGCGTCCGCGCGCCGAGAGCGGCGTCGCCGTGTGCCCGCCGAAACGCCCTTCTGCATTCCCCTCCGATTGGCCGTGCCGCACGAGCAGCACCCGTGTCGAGTCCATAAAAAAGGGATGAGGGATGAGGGATGAGGGATGAAGTAAAACTTCCCTTTTTCATCCCTCATCCCTTTTACGCCGCGACTGCTTCGGCTTTCAGTTTCTCGGCCTGGTAGTGTGTGACCAGAGAGTTGATGATTTCGTCGAGCGCACCCTCCATGACCAGGTTGAGCTGGTGTATGGTGAGGCCGATGCGGTGGTCCGTGACGCGGTTCTCTTTGAAGTTGTAAGTGCGAATCTTCTCGGAGCGGTCACCTGAGCCGACCATCGCGCGGCGCTCGGAGGCGACGGCCTCGTGCTGCTTCTGCTCCTCAATCTCCTGTAGGCGCGCGCGCAGGACGCGCATGGCCTTGTCGCGGTTCTTGATCTGCGACTTCTCGTCCTGCATCGAGACCACTGTGTTCGTCGGCAGGTGCGTGATGCGCACGGCTGAGTAAGTCGTGTTGACGCTTTGCCCGCCGGGGCCGGACGAGCAGAAGGTGTCAATCCGCAAGTCCTTCGGGTCAATCTTCACGTCAACCTCTTCGGCCTCGGGCAGCACGGCGACAGTGATGGCGGAAGTGTGTATGCGCCCGGAGGTCTCCGTCTGCGGAACCCTCTGCACGCGGTGCACGCCCGACTCGTGTTTTAATTTCGAGTAGACCTTGTCGCCCTCTATCAGCGCGACGGCCTCCTTGACGCCGCCGATGCCGGACTCAGAGGCGTCGAGGACTTCAAAGCGCCAATTCTGCCGCTCGGCGTAGCGCTGGTACATCCGAAGCATCTCGGCCGCAAACAGCGTCGCCTCGTCGCCGCCCGTCCCGGCGCGGATTTCCACGATGACGTTCTTCTCATCGTTCGGGTCTGACGGAATCAACAGGAACTTGAGAGCCTCTTCGGCCTGCTCGACGCGCGCCTGAAGTGATTCAACCTCAACGCTCGCTAGCTCGCGCATCTCCTCGTCGTCGGCGGTCGCGAGCAACTCCTCTGCGCCCGCCAACTCGTCTTGCAGAGATTTCAGCTCGCGGTACTTGGAGACGATCTCGCCGAGGCTACGGTGCTGCTTGGCCGCTTTAATGTAAGCCGCCTGATCCGACATCACGTCCGGCGAAGAAAGCTCCTGAGTCAGCTCTTCATAACGCGCTTCGATCTGTTCTAATTTTTCTAACATAAAATTTTAAGACAGTGGCGCAGCCTCGGCCGTAGCGGGCTGCGGCTCAAGTTTCAAAGATTCCTTGAGGGCGATGAGCGCGACTTCGAGTTGTTTGTCGTCCGGCTCTTTGGTCGTGATGTTCTGTAGCCAGACGCCGGGCAGCGTGATTAATTTGAAGATCAGGCCGCCCTCTTTCTTCGCGGACAGCCGTATGACCTCGTAGGAAAGCCCGGCGACGACCGGCATCAGCGCGATGCGGACGAGCAGGTTGTAGACGAGCGAGTCGAACTTGACGACCGAGAAGAGGACTATGGAGACGAGCATCACGACCATCAGGAAGCTGGTCCCGCAGCGCGGGTGCTGGCGTGGCTGCGTGCGCGCGTTCTCGACCGTCAGCGGCAATCCGTTCTCCCAGGTGAAGACGGTCTTGTGCTCTGCGCCGTGGTACTCGAAGACGCGCCGTATGTCCTTAATCAGCGAGAAGCTGAAGATCATGATGATGAAGAACGCCATGCGGATCATGCCGTCTATCAGGTTGAAGCCGACCGTCGGCGTCACGGGGCGCAGGTAAGATTTCACGCTGCCCCACGCGCGCGAGTACCAGGGGGCGTCAGCGGCGGGCGCTGTCGCGGCGGCCGGAATTGTGCCAGCGGCCTGGCCCGGCGCGGCTTGCGTTTGCACGACGGCCGTGGGGTCGGTCGCGGCGGGCGGGTTGGCCCAGCCGGCGGCGATGAAGAGCGCGTTGGTCAGCAAGAGCGGCGCGACGATGAAGAGCAGGATATTGAAGACGATGGCGAAGACTATGGAGCCTGCGGCGGCCGCGGTCGTGCCTTTCTTCATCTCGTCTTTGGCGCGCTTCTGCGTCGGGACGGGGATGATGCCGGGCAAGCCCCCGGTGATGCCCGCGAAGTCGCCCTCGCCTTCGATGACCGCAGGCTTCAAGGCGATTTCGACCTCCGTGGCCTCGGCCTCTTCGGCGTCGGCGAATGCCTGGTTCGCGGAGTAGTTCAGCGCCTTGATGCCGAGTCCCATTGACTGCACGAGCACCGCGCCGCCGCGCAGGACCGGCAATTTCAGGAGCGGGTATTTGTCGCTCCACTTGGGCAGGACGGCCGCCGTGTTGACAATCGTGCCGTCCGCGCGGCGCACGGCGATGGCGTAGGCGCTCGGTGTCCTCATCATCACGCCCTCTATGACGGCCTGCCCGCCCACAATCAAGTCTCTCTCGTTTGCGCTCACAGTGAAAAATCCCTTCGGCCTTCGGAAAAGTTAAACAATAACGCCGACCCTTTTAGCTCTCCGGCGCGGTCGCTTTCGCGCATCTCTCATGATACACGAAAAGCGACCGGCCGAACTCCGCAACCGGGTCGGCGTCCTTAGATTTTTAGGCTAATGCTGGCGGGCTTTGCCCCGTAAAAGGTGCATCTGGCGAACGGCCTCGCTTACTGTGCCGTGGCGTTCTCGGCCTGCGCCGGCTCGGCGGTTTCCACCGTCTTCTTGCCGTAGCGCTTGTTGAAGCGGTCAACGCGCCCCGCCGTGTCCACCAGCTTCTGCTTGCCGGTGAAGAACGGGTGGCACTCCGAGCAGATTTCGACGTGCAGGTCGTCCTTGCGCGTCGAGCGCGTGGTGAACGAGTGGCCGCACGCGCACTGGACTTTGATTTCGTTGTATTCCGGGTGAATTCCTTGCTTCATGTTCCTCTTGTTTCCTTCTCTATAGACAGCTATCCGAGCCTCTCTCGAAACACTCCATGATAACGGCGGCCGCGCGTTTGGGTCAAGCAGGCGCGTCGGGCCAGCAAGAGAAGGGGCTCTGTTGAACTCCCTGGACGGCCCCTTCTCTTCTGACCGACATTTCATTGACAGGCATACACCCGCCCTTATAACCTTACGCTTCTTCCATCGAAGCCGGCCCGCCCGGCTCAGCGAACCTCAAACGGCTCGGCACCTCCCCGCAGTGCCCCTCCCTGATAAGGAGAATTATCATGACTCGCCTCAAATGGTCAGTACTCAGGCTCACATTCTCTTTTATTGCCACGATTCTATTGACGACCGCGGCGCAGGCTCTCCCGCAGACGTTCGTCTCGGCCACGGGCAACAACGTCAACTCGTGCGAGCGCGCTGACCCCTGCCGTACCTTCGCCGGGGCGCTCATTAAGACTGACGCGGGCGGCGAGATCGTCGTCCTGGACGCAGGCGAGTACGGCCCCGTCAACATCACGAAGTCTGTGAAGATCACGGCCGTTGGCGTCTACGCCGGGATAAACGCCGTAGGCGGTGGCACAAGTGCCGTCGCCATTACGGTGGGCGCGACCGACGTGGTCGTCCTCAGGGGGCTGACCATCACGGGCGCGGGCGCGGCTAACGGCGTCGCCTTCACGGCGAGAGGAACGCTGCACGTCGAGGGTTGCGCCATCAGCGGGTTCACCGCCGCGGGCATCAGCTTCACCGCCGCGGGCCAACTCTTCGTCAAGGACTCTTTCGTCAGGAACAACAATAACAGCGGCATCTACTTTGCGCCGCGCTCAAGCACGGCGACGGCCTCCATAGACCACTGCCGGATGGAGAGGAACGCCTACGGTGTGCGAGCAGAAGGCGGCACTGGCAGGAACCCGCAGGTCACAATCAGGGACAGCGTTGCCGCCGACAACACCACCAGCGGTTTCTACGCGACGGGCGCGCCCGCGCAGATGAACGTCTTCGACAGCCAGGCCGTTTATAACGGGGGCAGCGGCTTCTACGCCATCAGCGGCGCGAAGTTGAACGCCCACCACTGCCTGTCTGCCAACAATGCCACCAACGGGTTCCTCGCCTCGACGCAAGGGATAGTGAGCGCCAAGGACTGCACGGCGGCGAACAACACGGGCCACGGGATGGCCGCCTTGACTTCGAGCACGATGAGCATAGAGGGGGGCGAACTGGTCAACAACGGCAGCAGCGGGCTCTCCGTATCGGGCGGGGCGACGGCGCTCATCTCCGACACGATGGTGACCGGCAACAGCGTCGGGCTGAAGAATGACGGAGCCAGCACGCTCAAATCGTTCGGCAACAACCAGGTCAATAACAACACGACCGACAAGTCGGGTGTTATCACCCCGGTGGGTTTGAGCTAGAAGGAGGATGTCATGACTCGACTCGGACAATCAGCCCTCAGGCTTCTATTCCCTTTTATCGCCACGCTTCTCTTCACGACCGCCGCCTCGGCCATCCCGCAGACGTTCGTCTCGTCCTTTGGCAACAATGCAAACACGTGCGAGAGGTCAGCCCCGTGCAGTACCTTCGCAGGGGCTCTCGCCAAGACGAACGCCAATGGGGAGGTCAGCGTCCTGGATTCCGGCGAATACGGAGGGTTCTCCATAAACAAGGCCATCAGAATCACTGCCGTCGGGGTTTACGCCGGCATTTCCAGCGAGATTTATATTAGTGTGCCCGAGACGGAGGTGACTGTTCTGAGGGGGCTGACTATTGCCGGCAGGGGCGAGTCAGAAGTTGCAGGCATCAACCACTTTGGGCGCGGATTTCTCCTCATTGAGGACTGCACGATCAGCGGCTGGGGTGATTCCGGGATCTGGGTACATAACGCGGGCCGGCTCTCCGTCAAGGATACGTCCATCAGGAATAACAGGTATTACGGCATCTACATCAATCCGGGCTGGACCCCCACGTCGCCATTTGGTTCAGGCACGGTGATAGCTTTGATAGACCACTGCCAGATAGAGCAGAACGGCACGGGCCTTGTTTTTATTACTCTCAACTCGGCCTTCGTGAAAGCTACGATCAGGGACAGCGTAATTTCCAACAACAATGGCCCGGGATGTGCGGCAAGCAGTTTGGCCGAGGAGGGAGGCAGTCCGGCCACGGAAGTGAACATCTTCAACAGTGAAGCTGTGAATAACTCGGGGGCCGGTTTCCAGATATCGGGAGCGGGTGCGAAGCTTAACGCCCGTCACAGCCTCTCCTCGAACAACGGGGGGGCGGGATTCTCGGCGGCGGGCGGCGGCGTGCTGAGCGCCACGGATTGTACGGCGGCCAATAACAGTATCGGGATGCTCTCATCCCAATCGGGAGTTTTGAGTGTCAAAGGTTGCCAACTGGTCAACAATCGGAACTACGGGGTTAATGTCTCCGACGGTGCTGTCGCCCTCGTCTCGGCCACGATGGCGGCGGGCAACCAGTTCGGATTGAGGAATGATCCGAGCAGCCCTGGGACGCTCAAGAGCTTTGGGAACAACCGCGTGAACGGCAATACGACAAATACAGCGGGCACCGTCACCACAGTCTCGCAGATGTAATTAGGCAGAGGTTTAGTTTGAGCCTCTGATTCATCTTTATCGAGGAAGAACCTCACGCCAAGACGCAAAGGCGCGAAGAAGGCAGCCAAGATAAGACAGCCGTCAACCCCCTTAGCGCCTTCGCGTCCTGGCGTGAGATTGCTTTTTCTTCGTCCTGCTTGAAACTGAACCGCTACCCCTTTGCACGGTTTATTGACAACGTCGTAAATCGCGTGTTACAACGCACCTGACCGTCCTTAGCTGTATCCTTAGCATTAACACTGTGTGAGCGGAAGCTGAACGTTTTGCGCTCCGTCGCGGCCGTAGTCGAGAGCGCAACTGTAAAGTCAGGGGTGTAGGTTCGAGACGTGATGGCAGACGAGCCCAAGGAGCCGTATGTGGACGAACGGGACGCCACGGCCGAAGACCGTGTCGCGCCCCAGCCGCCGCGCACGGACGACAAAAGCCCCAGTCCAGGCTCGGAGATAGCGCACGCAGGCGGCCTCCCGCCTCCGCCCGACAACCCGCGTCCAGACGTGCCCGTGACTCCCGAAAGCCAGGCCGCGCAGACGGGCAAAGCCCCTTCCGGCAGTTCCACGAGCGGCACGACCGTTCCAGCTTCGAGCGCGACACCGTCCGCCTCCACGCCTCTGTCCGAAACCACAGGCCCGCAGCCTCCGGGCGGCGCATCGCCTGCGGCCGGCGACCCCTTGAAGAGTCCCGCCCAGTCGGATTTGGAGAAGGCCGCGAAGGTCGCCGAAGCCAAGGCCCGCGCCGCCGCGACCAAGCAGGCGGCAGGCGACAAGCCCGCGCCTCCGCAGCCCGCCGCCGCCGCAGCCGGTGCGGGCGCGCCCAAAGCCCCCGTTAAAAAGAAAGAGGAAGGGCCGAAGCCCACGGACGCCTCGAATCACCCGCTCGTCAAGAGGCTTCGCGAACGCCTGGACGGTGCCATCACGGAGGCGACCGAGTTCGTCGGCCAACTCTCGCTGCGCGTCGAGCGGGAGCGCATCACGGAAGTCTGTCGCCTGTTGCGCGACGACGCGGAGACGCCCTTCAACTTCCTGTCGGACCTGACGTGCGTGCATTTCCCGGACCGCAGCGATGCGCCGTTCGAGGTCGTCTACAACCTTTACTCCATCAGCGCCAACGAGCGCGTACGTTTGAAAGTCGGGACAAACGAGGAGACGAGCGTCGAGAGTGTGACGAGCATCTGGCCGACCGCGAACTGGATGGAGCGCGAGGTCTTCGACCTCTTCGGCGTGCATTTCAGCAATCACCCGGACCTGCGCCGCATCCTGCTGCCGCCGGACTGGGAGGGCCACCCGCTTCGCAAAGAGTACCCGCTCGAATTCATAGAGAACGATTGGACTGCGCGCCACCTCCCCGAATTCACGGAAGTGCAGCAGGAGCAGTTGGAGCAGCGCCGCAACTACGGCCTGGAAATTCTCTCCATCCCGGCCGAGCGTCGCGTCCGCGAGATTTTCCGCGCGGGCAAGGAAGTGATGCCGAAAGACAAGTAGTCAGTGGTCAGTGGTCGGTGGTCAGTTAAAAACTGATTCCTAACTGACCACTGACCGCTGACCACTGACCACTGTTTATGAGTCCAAAGGAACTGGCCGCGCATTACAACGCGAAGGTGTTCGACACGAAGGAGGCCGCGGAGGCGGCGGGCTTCGTGCTGACGGAGACGCACAGCCCGCGCAACACCTGGAACAAGGCGAGCGCCGCGCAGGCCATCATGCACAAGCTGCTCAAGCTGCGGGCAGGCGGCGAGGCGAAAGAACTCGGCCTCGTGCTTGAGAACTACAGCGTGACGGGCTGTTACCTTCCGGCCCAGGCCGAAGAGAAGGCGGCCGAGTCCGGCGCTTGAGGCGAGGCGTCGTCCGGGAAGGCGGGTGAATTATGAAGCCCATGACGCGATCTGAAAGGGGCCCGAGCGCGGCGAAAATAATAATGGTGCTGGCGTTCGGCGTCGCCCTCCTGCTGATGACGCCGCTTGAATTGTTACCGACCGCGGGACAGGTGTTGGTGGTGTTGGTCTTCGCCAGCTCCGTCCTAATGTGGCC
>DATFCB010000787.1:0-7684 GCA_035253525.1 Pyrinomonadaceae bacterium
CGTGGGCCGGGCGCGCGGATGCCTTCATCAGCTTCGACGGCCCCGGAGTGGAGCGCATCACGCACGCGGCGCTGGGGTCGCGCCGCTACCGCGTCCGTCTGAAAGGCAGGGGCGGGCATTCGTGGGGCGACTTCGGCACAGCCAACCCCGTCCACGCGATGGGACGAGCCGTCGCGCGGCTCAGTTCCTATCCCGCGCCTACCGACCCGCGCACGACCTTCAACGTCGGGCGCATCGAAGGCGGCTCAAGCGTCAACGTCATCCCGCGCGAGGCCGCGATGGATGTGGACCTGCGCTCGGAATCCGCAGAAGAGCTGCAACGCCTGGACGCCTTCTTCCGCCGCGCGGTGCGCGAGGCGGCGGACGACGAGAACGCGGCGCGTCGCGCGGGTGCCCCGCCGCTCGAACTCGATCTGAAACTGATAGGCGACCGCCCGAGCGGCGAGACCCCGAAGGACGCCTGGCTCGTCCGCATCTCGGAAGAGGCGACTCGCTACCTGGGCTGTCGCACGCGGCTCGACCGCTCCTCGACAGATTCGAACATAGCCATCTCACTAGGCATCCCGGCCGTCACGCTCGGCACGGGCGGGGCGAGCGGCAACTCGCACACCCTCGACGAATGGTACGACCCGCGCGGCCGCGAGACGGGACTCAAACGCGCGTTACTCGTCATGCTCGGGATGGTAAGGTCGTAAATCGTAAATCGTGAATCGTAAATCGACAAAAGCGTTCTCCGATTTACGATTCACGATTTACGATTTGCGGCTCTTTTAATTGATGGGAATCGTGACGGTGGTCGTGCCGGCCTTGCCGGCGGGGAAGCGTTTCTGGCGTGCGATGCGCTGGGCGGTCCCGTCGCCGCCGGAGGTCTGCGTGACGCGACCGGCTTCGTCGTAGGTCACCTGGACGGAGACCATGCGCGGACCGGGCTTCGCTGCTTCGGGTTTCTTCGGAGCTTCCGCAGCGCCGCCGGGTTGTCCGCTCGACGCGGCTTGCCTGGCCGCTTCCGCCTGCCGCGCGCGCTCTCTGGCTTCACGCGCACGCTTCGCGGCGATGGCGTTCATATCGCTCGAAGCGGCCGCAGTCTCCGCGCTCGCGGGGTCGGTTGTTTGTTGCTCGGGCGTCGTCGCGGCCTCTGCGTTTTCGGCAGACGGCTGCGGCTCGGCGGGAGCTTCTGCCACGGGCTGAGCGGGGGCCGTCGCGGCTTTGCTCTTGTACCAGCCGGCGGGGATGCCTGCTACGGCGACGAGGGCTATGACGGCGAGGGCGATGGCGGCGTAGACCATTTTGCTACGGCCTCCGCTCGCCGTGCTGTCAACCATCATCGAGAGGGGCGTCCTGATTTCGCCTTCATACTCGACTGCTTCGTCATCCTTCTTAGCTTCGTCCAATTCTTCCGGCGGTAAAACACCAGTTACCGGCTCGGGCGCTTTCGGCTTGATGCCTTCGTCGAGACGGCGCAAGCCTTCGAGCGTCACCTGCGTCCAGGGCTGGTGAATCGTGCGGCGCGTGGCCTCGAACGACGGGCTGAACTTGAAGGACGCGTTCGCCAGGGTCAGCGCGTAGTAGATGGCTTCCACGCCGTTGAGGGAGCCGACGCGCGCGTCCACAAGGTCGCCGCGGTCGAAATAGAAGTAGCCGGGGGCGACTTCGTACGCGACCTTCAGCCGGCCCGTCTTGCGTTGGTTGCAAAAGAACTCTATCAATTCCGCCAGCGAAAGGTCGCTTAGTTGTCCGCTGAGTGCCATATCTTGTCCTCTATCTTCGGGGCTAAAAATTTAAAGCCTCGGCCCGCGCTAACGCGCCTTACTGGCCGAGTGAGAAGTTGTAGTTGATCTCGCCGGTGACCTTCACGGGCTGGCCGGAGAGCATCGTCGGGGAGAAGCGTGCGCCCTGCGCGGCCTGCACCGCGGCCTGCCTGAGCATGTTGTTGCCGCTCGTGGCCTTGGCCGAGATGACCTTGCCCTTCTCGTCTATCACCACTTCCACGACCACGACGCCGGAGGCGCGCGCGCTCCTGGCCTGCGGCGGGTAGGCGGGTTTCGGCAGGTCCACGGCCTTACCGTTCAAGACGCCGCCGGAGATGGGCTTGAGCAGCGGCTTCGGCACTCGCGCGGCCGCAGCGGGCGGCGGCTCGCTGTCAACTTTCATAGTCGAGGTGGAAGCAACGCTGCCCATCTGTTTCAGGGCGGCGGCCCCGTCAGCGGCCCCGGTCATGTTCGTCTTCACGAGCGAAGCGCCGCTCGGCAGAGGGACGCCGGGCTTGGCGGCCGCTGTAGTCTGGCCCGTGCCCTGCGCGGACTTGGGCGCGGGCTGTGCGCCAGCAGAGGTCTGCTGCGCGGCGGGTACGGTCGTCGCGGGAGTTGTCGTCGCTGGCGTCGGCGTTGCGGCGGGCTGCGTCGCGGGCGGGCTCATCCTGGCGAGGGTCGCTTCGTCCAGGTAGTAGCTGATCATGCGGTAGGTGACTTCCGTCGGCTCGTAGGAGAGCTTGCCGCCTTCGATGACGGCCACAGAGGTCGTCATCTTCGTCCAGTTGCCGAACTGGTCGAACTCGTAAGTGTAGACCTCTTTGCTGAGGAGCGAGCCGTCCGTGTTGAGCAGCGTCATCTCTACGATGTTGCCCTTGTCATCGTACTTGTAAACCTCTTTGCCCGTCAGCGCCGCGCCGGGGACCGGGAAGTAAGCGTTCTCGGTCTTGTTGCCCTTGATGTCGTAGGCGACAGACTCCAGGACGGAGCGCGCCCCTTCGGCGGGCTTGCCGCCCTTGTTCGACAGCTTGGCCGTCTCCGTGCGGACGCGGCGCACGGGGCCGGAGAGCCCGTCGCGGTCCCTGTCCGTGTCCGTCTCGGGACGCACGGAGAGGGACGAGGCTTCGGCCTTGTGAATCGCCCGTAAGGAATTCGGCAATGCAGAGGCCGTCTGGCCTCCTGCGACAGCGCCCAGAAGGACGAGCGGCAGCATCAGGCTAGTTCGTCTGCTCATAGACTTAGCTCCTGAAATCATATTAGTGAGTGCTCATAGAATCGAGGGAATTCGGAAAAGCCCAAGGAAAGGAATGTGTGACCCACAGACACCGCCCTCTGAACCTCCCACCGGGCAGCGTTAATATATTATCGTGATTAACAAAGTTTGTCTATAGGCAACATGGCAAAATCTGAGGCACGGAATAGGCGGAAAACCGAGGTTTTTAAGGGGTCGGGTGGTCGGCAGGGGTTAAAAATCAGCGGGTGTGGCAATCCGAGGGGTTTTCGTCAGCTTGAGAAAAGGGTTTCCACGCGGCCGGCGGCGAGGAGTTCGCGGGCGGCTTCATAGACCTCGTCCGTGGTCATTTCCGAGATGCGGCGGCTGTAGATGACTTTGTGGCGGTCTTCGATGGGGATGAAGCTGTTGGGCGTCGGGCGGTCCAGGAGGGCTACGACCGCCGTGCCGACGGCCGTGGCGATGTGCATGGGGCCTGTGTCGTTGGAGACGAAGACGGAGAGGCGCGCGAGCGCGGCGGCCAACTGCGGGACCGTGAGCCGGTCGAAGATGACGGTCGAGCGCGGGAAGGCCGCGCGCATCTCTTTGACGAGCGCGCGCTCTTCCGGCCCGGCGAAGAGGACTATACGAACGGAGTCGTTGCGCGCGAGTCGTTCGGCCAACTCCGCAAAGCGCTCAAGCGGCCAGCGCCTGCCGGGATGGCCCGCGCCGGGGAAAAGTCCCACAAGCGGAGCGCCCGCCGCCGCCTTCTCCTTCTTCAACAGGTGCTCGACCGCCGCGTCGTCTTCCGCGCGCGTGCGCAGCCTGGGGACGCGCGGCGCGTCGCGCACGCCGAGCGGGACGAGCACGTCCAGGTAACGATCAATCGCGTGCTTCGTGGGACGGTTGTCCTCGACGGGCGGCTTCGGGTGAAAGTTAGCCAGGAAGTCGAGCGAGCGGCCGGGCCGTCGCGCGTAGAGTCTGGTCTTCGCGCCGGAGAGGAAGCCGAGCAGGTTCGTCTCCGAGAGGCTGTGCAGGTCAATGACGAAGTCGAAGCGCTCGCGCCGGACCTGTTTGACGATGCGCCCGATGCGGAAGAGCGCTAAGACCTTCGAGCCGTCGCGCAGCGCGACGCGGTCCACGGTGATAATCGCGTCGGCGTAGCCCGACAACTCGACGACGGGCGCGCCCGGCTTACCGACGGCAACGGTGATGCGCGCGCGCGGGAATTTTTCGCGGACGGCGCGCAGCGCGGGCAGGCTCAAGACCACGTCGCCCAACTGGCCGAAGTCTATGACGAGAATGTTCTGCGGGTCGAAACTCAACTCTTTAGAGCACCACGGTCAAAATCTCAGCCGACAGTTTACACGGACGCCCGCGGGCTTGTCAGCTTACACAGATTTACGGACGCGATGCTCCTATTGTTTCGCCCGATTCTTCTCGGCGGCGGCCTTCTCTCACCTACGCTTTCATTGTGCCAGTTCTAACGTGCCAGGACGCTCTCGGCGCGGGCCATGAATCTTTCCAGTCTGACGGCGCGACGCTGCGCGCTGTTGCCGTAGACGGGTTGTTCTTCTTCTTCGACGGCTTCAGTCTCCGCCGTCTCGGCGTCGTCCGCTGTCTCGGCCTCTTCGGCCTTGTCCTCGTCGTCCGCGCTCGACAGGTCAGGGTCTTGTTCCCACGCTCTCCGGCAATACACCTCGGCGAGTTTGGAGAGTTTCTCGTCACCGAGCATTTGGGCCAGTTGCGCCACCAGAGGCGCTACCTCGTGGGGCGGGGCATCCGTGAAGCCGCGCAACTGCGACATGATGAACGGGACGAGGCGCGGGTCGCCCCACTGCCTGACGAGACGGACGAGAGGCATCTCATCCGTAGTGAGGGTCTTCGTGCTGAAGAGTATGTTCGCCAGCCGACTTTTCTGTTCCGCCGTCAGCAGCTTGATTAACTGAGAGCCGTCTGCGCCGTAATAACGCGCGACCATGTTTGTGAGAGTGACGGTCTGCTCAGGGGTGATGTTGGCGGAAGAATCAGCAGGCTCCTCAGTCGTCTCTTTGTCGGCGTCGTCATCTGCCTGCTCGTTCTTCTCCGCTGCGGCTAAGAGGGCCGCGGTCTCCTTGTTCTTCTTCTCCTCCTCCTGCCGGTTTTCGGCGAGCAGTGCGTAGTGGCTCCTGGAGAGTTCGTACAGACCTTCCCAGCGCGTCTCAGGCTCTTCGGCGCAGCGGACCAGCCATTCGACAATCCGCGTCAGGTCCGGCTCTCGCTGCTGCATAATCAAGCCAAGCTCGTCCAGGCGCTGCACGTAAACTTTCAGGGCCGCGTCCGTGAGGCTCTTGACGCCGCGCCCCATGTCCACTATCTGGTAGCCGTCGCCGCCCTCGCGCTGTCTGAGGAAGATGAGCAGTTTGTCGCTGCCGGAGAAACGCTCCAGGGGGTGAGCGATTTTACCTTCCTCCTTCCACCCGTAATGGTAAACGTGCAGGAGCGAATGGTTGCCAGCGCCTTTAACTGTCGAAGAGACCTTCAGGTCGGTCCTCATCGAATAGTTTTCGTAAGAATTTTCCCCTCCGGGATTAACTATCTCCACTGCGGTCGTCTCGCCGAAGCTGCCGACGACGACGAGGTCACTTATGACGTAAAGCGTCCGCAGCGGCACCGGCGGCGGCGGGCAGGCGCGAGTCGTGCGGGTGTTGACGAATGACGTGACGAGGAGAAACGCGGCGACCGCAGCGGCGATGAAAGCGGGCGGCCGCAAAAGGGGTCGAGCGGACAGACGTGCGGTAGGCATGAACGAAACTCCTTTGTAGTCGGGGCCAACTGTCCAAGAGTGCGCGCGTCAAGCCACGCAAAGTCTCCAGATGCCGGGCGAGCCGGGGAGTTCCGCCGGCGCGAGACTGTCGCTGTTTGGTCTATAGAGGTGAAAGCCGCCGGAATGGTTGCCGCCAAGAACCTGGAAAATCTGCGCGCGAGCTCCAGCGTGCTCTCACCTGAATTGTTCCGTAAAGCTCAGACGCCTGATTAGACGCCACGCGACGGGTGAGGTTCCACGAAGATTAAAAGAGACGAATGCTAAATCGTCCCCCGTGAGATTTCTTTCCTTACTTTTAAATCATTTCTCTCGCAGGTCGCGGCCCGTCATCTCGGCTGTTTTTTCCAGGCCGAGCAGGCCGAGCATCGTGGGCGCAACGTCTTCGAGGGCTGCGCCGTCGCGGAGTTTCAGGCCGATGCTCGCTTCGTCTATCAGGTGGAAGGGGACCAGGTTGGTCGTGTGCGCCGTGTGCGGGTGGCCCGTCTGTAGGTCAATCATCTGCTCGGCGTTGCCGTGGTCGGCGGTGATTAATGTTATCCCGCGCCGCTGGCGGATGGCTTTCGTAATCCAGCCGAGGCAGGTGTCAACGTACTGGCAGGCTTCGATGGTCTTGTCGAGCTTGCCCGTGTGCCCGACCATGTCCGGGTTGGCAAAGTTGATGATGAAAACGTCTGTCTCGCCCTCGTCAATCCCCCTCAAAACCTTGTCCGTGACTTTGAAGGCGGACATCGCCGGCTCAAGGTCGTAGGTCGTGACCTTCGGCGAAGGCACTAGCAGGCGGCGCTCGCAAGGATACTCCTGCTCCACGCCGCCGTTGAAGAAGTAGGTGACGTGCGCGTACTTCTCCGTCTCGGCGAGGCGGAAGTTGCGCACCCCCAATTGGCCGAAGACTTCGGCCAGGACGTTCTTGTGCGACTGCGGCTCGAAGGCCACGGGCAGGTTGAACGTCGCGTCGTACTGCGAGAAGCAGACGAAGTGAATTGGCGGGCGGGCGGGCGTGGGGAAAGCCCCGAAGCCCGGCTCGTTCAGGGCGCGTGTGATCTGGCGCGCGCGGTCCGGGCGGAAGTTGAAGAAGATGACCGAATCGTTTTCCCCTATGACGGCCACCGGCTCACCTGTCTCGCGCTCGACGACAATCGGCTCGACGAACTCATCCGTCACACCGCGCTCGTAGGAACGCTTGATCGCCTCAACCGGGTCAATGGCGCGCTCGCCTTCCGCGTGGACGAGCAGATTGTAAGCGCGCTCGGTCCGCTCCCAGCGCTTGTCGCGGTCCATGGCGTAGTAGCGCCCGACGACGGATGCGATGCGCCCCGCGCCTATCTCGCCGCACTTGACCTGTAGCGCCTCGACGTAGCCGTAGGCGGAAGCGGGCGACGTGTCGCGCCCGTCGAGGAAGCAGTGTACGTAGACGCGCTGTAGGCCGCGCTGCTTCGCCATCCGTAGGAGCGCGTAAAGGTGTTCCTGCGACGAGTGGACCTGGCCGTCGGAGACGAGGCCCATCAGGTGAAGCGCCGCGCCGCGCGTCTTCGCCAGGTCAACAGCCTCCGTGAGAGCGGGGTTCTGGAAGAACTCGCCGGTCTCTATGGCGTAGTCAATGCGCGACACGTCCATGCGAATGACGCGCCCGGATCCCATGTTGAGGTGGCCGACTTCGGAGTTGCCCATGATGCCCGCGGGCAGGCCGACGCGCGAGCCGGATGCTTCAAGAAGCGTGTGCGGATATTTTTCGACAAGCTCGTCGTAGAAGGGCTTGGCGGCGAGCGCAATGGCGTTGCCCTCGCGCTCGGGACAGTAGCCCCAGCCGTCAATGATGATGAGCGCGAGCGGCCCTCGTTTCACGGTCACGATTCAAAAACCCCCAGAAAGTTTCGACTAGAGATCAAGAGCCTTTTCTTTGCGCCTTTGCGCCTTGGCGTG
>DATFCB010000788.1:0-2184 GCA_035253525.1 Pyrinomonadaceae bacterium
GTCTGCAATCCACGGCGCAATCACCTGCTCCAGAGCGGCAACAAGAGTGACCACGTTAATGCGGGTAAACTTGCCGAGTTGCTGCGCGCAGGGCTCCTTCAGCCGGTCTATCACGGCGCGTCGGATGTGCGCGCTCTCAAAGAGTTGGCCCACGCCTACGACCAGTTGACACAAGACCGGACGAGAGTGATGAGCCGGCTCAAGTCGCTCTACCGCGCCCGCGCTCTCGCGTGTGCGGGGACTGCGCCGTACAGCCACGCGCGCCGCGGCGAATGGCTTGAGCAATTGAAAGAGCCGACGACGCGACAACGCGCCGAGTGGCGCTACCGTGAGTTGGACGCCGTGGGTGGCTTGCGGCGCGAGGCATACAAACAGTTGCTGACAGAGGCGCGGCCACATCCGGCCTGTCAGCGACTGCTGGGTGTGCCATGGCTGGGGCCGATCCGCACAGCGCAACTGATCGCGGCCGTCGGCTCTCCACACCGGTCCCGCACCAAGAGACAGTTCTGGGCCTACTGCGGGCTGGCGGTCGTCACCAAGAGTAGCGCCGACCATGAACTGTTTGACGGGCGCTGGGTCCGGCGAGCGGGGGCAATGCAAACGCGGGGCTTGAATGTTCAGTTCAACCACCGGCTCAAGGCGGTCTTCAAGGGCGCGTCCCTCTCTGCGCTCAAGGATGAAACGGTGCGGCGCTACTAAGAGCGGCTGCGGGCGCGGGGGTTGCCGGCTTCGTTGGCGCGGGTGCAGGTGGCTAGAAAGCTGGCGGCTGTCAGCCTCGCGGTCTGGAAGCGGGCACGAAGCTATGATGAGAGCCGTGTGATGAAGCAGGCGGCATGAGGCTGACCGCAGGCCAGTCACTGCGCCGCATGACGGCTTGCGCCAGCCACACGCTCGGGTCTGCTGTGCGCCTGCTGATGAGTGACGAGGGCGAGTATCCGAATGAGTTGTAGCTCCATCGCGCGAGGGTGAGAGCCGGGCCTAACCTGATGCCCCCTCGAACGACCGGAGATAGCCGTAGGCCACGAGAGCTTCAGATAGGACCCCGTTCAGGGGCGGATCACAAAGGCCGCGCGCTTACTGGGAATCTCACATCAGAGGCTGTCGAGCATTCTGCAAGGGCGGCATAAGGATTTACTCACCGCCAGGACGCCCGTGAAGCGCCGCAGACACAGCATCTTTAAGTATTAGTCTTGATTCAAACTGGAGTTCATGAGTAAGTCCGACACGACGAGCCTTTCAGATATTAAAGTGGAATGAATAAATGCGTATGAATATGCAACCTTTTTTGAATTGATGTGCAAAGGCGCGCGGCGACTCGTGCGCCGCGATCTGTTACTCGCGTGAAACTCTTTCCTTGATTGGTGAGTATCGGCCGTTCTTCCCCCTCGTGAAAGGCTTTTCAGAAGTGGCCGAAAGGCCGTGCGGGAAAATGGCAGGGACTCTGGCAACGAACTGGAACGTGATAGAGCGAAATGGGCGCCCTTTCAACGGCTAAGAAAATTCTTTTCGACGGCAGCAATCCGCGCTAAATGTCAAAAGGCGCGCACCTACCGTAATAAGTGCACGCCTTCTATTTTATCGGGGCGAGAGGATTTGAACCTCCGACCTCACGGTCCCGAACCGTGCGCTCTACCAGGCTGAGCCACGCCCCGTCAAACGTTCATGGATTCTAAGGGAGCGGGTAGCACAAGTCAAACCTGTGCGTCGCTCGCGCTTTCGTCGTCCGTGCTTTTGGCCTCTCTCGCACGCGCGTTCTCGCGCCGCGCCCTGATGATCTCGATGACGGCGGGCGTGATCGAAAGGAGGACGATGACGATGACGACGACCTCAAGGTGCTCGCGCAGGAACGGGAAGGCGCGGCCGAGGAAGTAGCCGGCGAGAATCATGCTGAAGACCCAGAGGAACCCGCCGACGACGTTGTAGACGACGAAGGTGCGGTAAGGCATACGCGCCGCGCCCGCGACAATCGGCGCGAACGTGCGGACGATTGGCACAAAACGCGCGATGATGATGGTCTTGCCGCCGTATTTCTCGTAAAAGGCGTGTGCCTTCTGCAAGTGGCTCGGCTTGAAGAGGAGCGACTTCTGGCGCTTGAAGAGGCGCGGGCCGAGCTTCGAGCCCGTCAGGTAGCCGACCGCGTCGCCGACGACGGCCGCCACGAAGACGGAGAAGAGCAGGATGAGT
>DATFCB010000789.1:0-3311 GCA_035253525.1 Pyrinomonadaceae bacterium
CCGCTCCCCTCTTTGCGCGAGGTCGCGCGCTACGCGGAGAGCGCGAGCGACCTGCCGCTTCACATGCACGTCGCCGAGCAGCCTGCCGAGTTGAGCGCGTGTCTCGAAGAGCACGGGCGCACGCCCGTAGAACTGCTGGACGGTGAAGGATTGCTGGCCCAGAATTTTACGGGCGTGCACGCCATACACGTCACCGCGGCGGAAGCGCGCGCCCTGGCTGCGGCGCGCGCGTGCGTCTGCGCCTGCCCGACGACCGAGCGCAATCTGGGCGACGGCGTCGTCCCCGCCGAAATGTTGTTTGCGGAGGGCGTCGCTGTTTCGCTCGGCACGGACAGCCACGCGCAGATTGATCTCCTGGAAGACGCGCGCGAGCTTGAGTATCACCTGCGTCTACAGAAACTCGAACGCGCCGTGCTCGCGCCCGGCGACGACGACTCAACGCAGGCGCTCGCCCGCAGGCTCTTCGAGTGCGCGACCAGTGCCGGCGCGCGCTCCATCAACTCGCCGGGCGGGCGACTTGAAGCGGGGCGGGCGGCAGATTTTTTCACGATTGATTTGGACGATTCGTCCATCGCGGGGGCCGGGAGGGACGACCTCTTGCCCTGCGTCGTCTTCGGGCTGGCGCGCACGGCCGTCAGGGAGGTCTTCGTCGGGGGCCGCCAAATCCTCACAGACGGGCGGCACGCGGCCCGTGACGAAACGATTGAAAAGTTCGCCGCGCTCCAGCGCAGGCTCTGGGACTGAATTGAGCAAGTGCCTGTCGGGCAATCGGTAGCGGGAAACCTTCCGGCGGCGCGTCGGCGTGGGCCAGAAATTGACCGGCCGGAGGGGCGACAAAGCAGGAACAGGCGCGGCAGCGTGTGAAGCTGTCGCGCCTGTTCCTGCTTTGTGACCCACGCTTCGGCTAGGGCCTCAGATACACTGTGACGATTCGCCAGCGCCCGTCTCTCTTCTCGTACTCGCGCGAATACCTGTAGTTGCCGCCGGACTCTCTCAGCCCGTTGCGACTTCTGATTGAGACGTTCCCCGTCACGACTGCCGTGTCGCCCGTCACCTCCGCGCGCACGTTATCCGTGCGGATGGACTCGAATGCGAAGAGAGGGTCTTCCAGCAGTTCCAGCCGCTCGGCCTTATTGGTCAGTCTCCCCCAGCGCGTCCTGATGCTGAATTCGTCAGCCAGAATTTCGCGCAAAACGTCTGTGTCCGCGTCCAGGTTCGCTTGAATGTACTCGCGCTCCACGCGCAACACTTCCTGCTCGTCGGCGGCGGTTGAGACTGTTCTGCTGCGGAAGGGATTGACCACGGCGGCGAGCGCCAGGCCGATGACGAAAGTGACGACTGCTACGGCTAGACGGATGGCTGTGTGTTTCATATTGCTTACTCCTAGTGTGTGCCGCATAAGTTAGCACCAGCGGCGAGCGCACGGCAAGAGTTTTCCGTACGCGCGGCGAAAATTCCTGCGGCGCGGCCGCGCGCAACGCCGCTTTCAAACCTCAGACTGAGACGCCCGATTGTTCTCTCAGCCGTCCGTCCGGTTTATCGGGAGCGCGCCCGGCCGTGGTATTATTTTTCTCATACCCGATTCCCCGCATTGAATCCCCGCGCAAACTTGAAGTTCCCCGAACGTCGTTGCAGTGCGCCCGAAATCAGGCGCGAGGTGAAGAAGTAATGATTAGCGGAACTAAGCGGCGGCGCTACACCATCATGGTGGCGGAGGATTTTGACGACACGCGCATGCTCCTGCGGAAGATGTTGGAAGTCAACGGCTACGAAGTGATGGAGGCGGTCAACGGTCAGGAGGCCGTGGACCTCGTTTGGAAGCAATGTCCTGACCTCATCCTGATGGACTTGAACATGCCCACGCTGGACGGCTTGGCGGCGACCGAGCAGATACGTCAGTGTAAGGAGTTGTGCAAGGAGGTGACCATCCTCGCCATCACGGCCTACGACACACATGGCATGAAGGAGGCCGCGCTGGAAGTCGGCTGCGACGGCTACCTGACCAAGCCGATAGACTTCGACCACTTGCAGACGATTATTGACCGCATCCTGGTCAGCCACCGTTGACTCCGAGGGGCCGCCCTCTCCCCTTCTCTAGTTCCCGCCCGGTAGGCTAAAGTAACCCTCATGTCGGTCGAACAAACCCTGGCCGAACTGGTCAGCATCAACTCGGTTTCCAATAACTCGAACGCCGAAATCATCCGTTTCTTAGCCGCACGCTGCGAGTCGCTCGGCTTGCACGTCCGCATGTTCCCGTATGAGGACGAGCAGAATGTAGAGAAGATAAATATGATTGCGTGGGCGGGAACTGCTGAGGACGCTGACGGGAAGATAAATGTAGAACTCGCGCTCGTCGGGCACACCGATACTGTGCCGTTTGACCCTGCGTGGGCGGAGGCGTTGCGGTTGACCGAGAGCGACGGGAGACTTTACGGGCGCGGGGCGTGCGATACGAAGGGGTTTATTGCGGCGGCGCTCGCGGCCGCAGAGGGCGCGGACTTAAGCAGGCTCAGTCGGCCGCTCGCGCTGGTCTTCACGGCTGACGAGGAAGTCGGCTGTCTGGGGGCGAAGCGGCTGGCCCAGGCGCGGCCCCTCCGCGCGTGTTACAGCGTGGTGGGCGAGCCGACCTCCCTGCGGCCCATGCGCGCGGGCAAGGGCTACTGTCTGGCCGAACTCGTGTTCCGCGGGCGCGAGGGCCACAGCGCTTACCCTGCGCTCGGCGCTTCGGCCATCTTCCGCGCCGCGCGGCTGGTCAGCCGCATCGAGCGCATCGGCGAAGAGCTTCAGGCGGACACGCGGCCGCTGTTCGAGCCGCCTTACACCACCTTGAATGTCGGCCTCATACGCGGCGGCACGGCGAAGAACATCATCGCGGGCGAGTGCCGCTTCACGCTCGAATGGCGGCCCGTACCCGGACAGGACGCCTCGCACGTCGTCGAACTGGTCCGCGCGGCAATCGAAGACGAGAAAGCCCGCGACGAGGATTTCGATTGCACGCTCAACGTCATACGGCTGGACGAGGCCATGGAGACGCCAGCCGAATCCGCGCTCGTTCGCCTGCTCGAAGCAACAACCGGGAGCGCGGCCGGGACCATAGCCTTCGGGACGGAGGCCCCGCAGATGGCCGAACTGGGGGCGGAGCCGGTTGTCTTCGGCCCCGGCGACATACGCGTCGCGCACCGCACGGGCGAATTCGTGCCCATTGAAGAACTGCGCGAATGCGTCCGCGTTCTTTCCCGCGCCATAGAGCATTTTTGTGTGAAAGAATGAACCTCACGCAAAGACGCTGGAGGCGCGAAGAAAGCACGCAA
>DATFCB010000790.1:0-4937 GCA_035253525.1 Pyrinomonadaceae bacterium
CTTCGCCCGAAAACCTAATCCAAAACGTGCTTTAGCGCGCTCTTGATTTCCGGGTGCTTGAAGACGAACCCGGACTCTTTCAGTCGTGCGGGCTCTGCGCGCTGGCTCGACAGGAGTGTGGCGTCGGCCATCTCGCCGAAGAGGAGGCGCAGGGCGAAGGCGGGCACGGGGAAGATGGTCGGGCGGGAGAGCGCGCTGCCCATCGCCTTCGTGAACTCACGATTGGTCACGGGCTGCGGGGCGACGACGTTGACGGGGCCGCGCAAGGTTCTGTTCTCCAGCGCGTGCTCGATTGCGCCGACGGCGTCGTCAAGCGTGACCCAGCTCATGTACTGCTCCCCGCTCCCGAGCCGCCCGCCGACACCCATGCGAAACGGGAAGAGCATCTTCTTGAGCGCGCCGCCCTCGCCGCTCAGGATGACGCCGAAGCGCAGGCGCACGACGCGCACGCCAGCGTGCTCCGCCGCCGCGGTCGCTTCTTCCCACTCGCGGCACACGTCAGCCAGAAAGTCGTCGCCGGTCGCGCTCTGCTCCGTCAAGACTTCACGCCCGCGATTGCCGTAAAAGCCGACGGCCGAGGCAGAGACTAAGACTTCGGGTTTGCGCGCGAGCCCGGCGAGCGTTTCGCTAATCAACCTCGTCCCCTTGACGCGGCTCTCTCGAATCCGGCGCTTCTTCTCCTCCGTCCAACGCCCTTCGGCCAGATTCTCCCCGGCGAGATGCACGGCCGCGTCAACGCCTTCGAGAGCGGCAGCGTCTATAGTGCCCTTCGCGGGGTCCCAGCGGACTTCGCGCGAATCGGCAGGCGCGTTGCGGACCAGGCGCAAGACCTCGTGTCCCTTTGATTCGAGCGACGGCACGAGCCTGTGGCCGACCAGCCCGCTCGCCCCTGTGACGAGAATTTTCATAAACTGTTTCTCCGGCGCGAACGATTTTGACTTCTCTTCCAGACAATACGGGCCAGCTTATCGCCTGCGCGTCTTGAAAGTGTATAAAATTTGTTCTCGACCCCTTTCCCATCCTGGCACAGTTTCCATTTTAGCAACGGGCGTGGGCCTCTGCCTCCCGCCGTGTCAACCTTGTCTTTCGCCGCGAAAAATGTAGAATGCCTGTGCCGAAACAGAAAACCTGCGCCCCCAGGTGTCATTAAGCTCGCGCCGCCGGTTTTCCGCTCGCCAAGGCTATCAAGAACTTTCAGACGCGACCCCCGGCAGACTTCCACGGTCGCGTGAGTCTCTAATTTCTGCGCACCTGAACGGAGCAAGCCTCTGGTGCTTCGCCTGAGACCTCTAGCCGTTTTTCTGGGCCTCGCGCTCGCGCTCTGCCTGCTCGGGCTCTGGGGCGCGCGCTCGCAAACCAGCACACCACGGCGCGTGACCAACACGACCGCCGAAGGTCTCAACCTCAACCCTTCCTTAAGCGGCAACGGCCGACGCATCGCTTTCGAGTCTACCGAAGACGTGGCCGGCGCGGGCGGCGGCGCTTTCTTCCGTGGCATTCGCGCGGACATTTCGAGGACCCCGGCCGCCTTCGTACAGATGGCCGGCGCGCGCGCGCCCGCGCCCGGCATCTCGCAGGACGGCTCCGTCATAGCCTTCGCCGCCAAAGAGAACCCGCTCGGCACGAACGCCGACGGCAACTCAGAAATCTTCCTCTACAACGGCGCGGGCTTGAGGCAAATCACCAGCACGACGCCGAACGACATCTCGCGCCGCGCGACAGACGGCAACTTCCAACCCTCACTCTCCGACGACGGACGCTACATAGCCTTCTCCTCCAACCGCAACCTGACGGGCCAGAACGCGGACGCCAACTTCGAAATCTTCGTCTTCGACGTAACCGCGAATAGCTTTTCGCAACTGACCAACACGGCGGGAGGCTACGGGGCAACGGACGCCAAGATCAGCGGCAACGGCTCGCGCATCGCTTATATTAAAGATTCGAGCGTGTTGCCCGCCGTCCAGCGCGATTTGATGTTGCAGGACCGCACGGGCAATGTGACGCGTCTCGCGGCGGACAACGTCACGAATCTGGCTATGACTCCGGGTCGCGCCATCTCGGACGACGGCGCACGCGTCGTCTTCGCGGGCGACACGGCCGCCAATGCGAGCGAGGTCTTTCTCTACGACGCGCGGACCAACAGCGCGCGCGCCCTGACCTCGCTCGGCGCGCGCGAGACGGAAGTGCCGCTCAACGCGACCCTCAGCGGCGACGGGACGCGCATAGCCTTCGCCACGCGCCGCACCGTGCCAGCGCTCGGCGGCAACGGCGACCGCAGCATAGAGCTTTACACCTACGACATCCCCACGGGCCAGTTCGCCGTCGTGACGGACGCGCCCTCCGTGGCCGACGGCTTTCAGGGCAGCACGCGCGTCGCGGAGGTCGTCTCGTCGCTCTCGGACGACGGCTCTGTCGTCGCCTTCAACTTCCCGCGCTCGCTCTCGGACGAGGTGGCGACAGAGCTTCAGAATAATTCGGAGATTTATGTTTCGGGGACCGCCGCGCGCCCGACCGAGGGGACGCTCGAAGTCTTGAACGGCGCGTCGTTCGGCCACGAGCCTTCGACCACCGAAGCGGTCGCGCCCGAAAGCTACGCCGTCGCGTTCGGCGGCGCGCTCTCGTTCGAGACTGTGGAGGCAGGAAGGCTGCCCGACGGGACGTACCCGACGACGCTCGGCGGGACGACCGTCACGGTCAACAGCCGCCCCGCGCAGCTCGTCTCCGTCTCGCCCACACGCGTAGACTTCCTGGTCCCGGCCGCGACGGAGCTGGGCGACGCCACGGTCGTCGTCACCAACGAAGAGGGCTTTCACTCGACGGGGACGATAGATGTCAAGACGGGCGCGCCGGGCATCTTCACGAAGAGCGGCGACGGGACGGGCGAGGGCGACATCGTCAATGCGCAGACGCGCGCCACCGGCCCCTTCGACCCGACCAATGGAGAGCTGCGTCTCATCATCTTCACGACCGGCGTGCGCAACGCGTCGGAGGTCACCGTGCGCGCGGGCGGCCACACGCTCACGGTCGAATCGGTGACGGCATCAACCGACCGGCCCGGCACGGACGAGGTGCGCGTGCGCGTGCCCGCAGAGCTTCGCGGCGCAGGCTCGGTTGACCTCTTCGTGCGCGCCGACGACCGCGACAGCAACCCCGTCACGGTCACTTTCTCCGGCGTCGCCCCCAGGCCGGACATAGCCATCAACGAAGTCCTGGCCGACCCTCCGGCGGACGACGACGCGACCGCGGCCATCGAAGGCGACGCCAACCGCGACGGCGTGCGCGACACTTCCGACGACGAGTTCGTGGAGTTGGTTAACACGACCGCGCGCGACCTCAACATCGGCGGCTATCAACTGTTCACGCGCGGCACGACCGCGGCGAACGACACGCTGCGCCACACGTTCGCCCCTGGCACAATTTTCCCGGCTGGCTCTGCCATCGTCGTCTTCGGCGGCGGCAACTTTAATCCGAAGCACCCCGCGTTCGGCGGCGCGCAGGTCTTCAAAGCCTCTGAAGGCGAGTTGTCCCTGGTGAACACGGGCGGCGTCGTCAGCCTGCGCAACGCGGACGAACAGCTCGTCACCATCTTCTCCTACGGCGGCTCGACCGGCTTGAACGGCAGCGCGAATCAATCGTTGACCCGCTCGCCGGACATCACAGGCGCGTTCACCTTGCACACGACCGCGTCGGGCAGCAACGGCGCACCGTACAGCCCCGGCACGCGTGTCAACGGCCAGCCCTTCACCTCGCCCGCGATTGCGCGCATAGAGGTGACTCCGGCGAGTGCCAGCATCGCCATCGGACAGACGCAGCAGTTTACGGCGACGGCCTACAACGCCGCCGGGAACCCCATGTCCGGCGTTCTCTTCACCTGGGAGT
Source organism: Pyrinomonadaceae bacterium (assembly GCA_035253525.1). Taxonomy (GTDB): domain Bacteria; phylum Acidobacteriota; class Blastocatellia; order Pyrinomonadales; family Pyrinomonadaceae; genus QHXM01. The sequence goes on from DATFCB010000790.1 coordinate 3,880, forward strand.
CCAGCAACACGGCGGTCGCGACGATTGATCAGAACGGTTTGGCGACGGGCGTTGCGGAAGGCACGACGCAGATCAGGGCCAGGGCGCGCGGCGTAGTCTCAGCGCCCGCCGCGCTCGCGGTGCGCTTCGTCCCGCGCGTCCTGACCGGCGTCGAGGTGACGCCCTCCACGGCGACCATCCCCGTCAGCGGGCAGCAGCAATTCACGGCGCGCGGCCTGGACCAGTTCGGGAACGCCATGCCTGGGCTGACCTTCACCTGGGAGTCAACCGACACGAGCGTCGCCACCGTTGACCAGAACGGCCTGGCTACCGGCGTCGGAATTGGCACAACGACCATCAAGGCCACGACCGGGGGCAAGACCGGCACGGCCACGCTCAACGTGACGGCCCCGAAGATCGTCATCAACGAAGCGCTGGCCGACCCGTCCGGCAGCGCCGACACTGACCTTGCGGGCGACGCCAACCACGACGGCGAGCGCGATGCCAGCCAGGACGAGTTCGTGGAACTGGTCAACTCTTCGTCGGCTTCCGTGGACATCTCCGGCTGGACGTTGCGCACGCGCTCTCTGGACGGCGCGACGGAGACGCTGCGCCACACGTTCGCGTCCGGCACGACCATCCCCGCGAACAGCGCGATTGTCGTCTTCGGCGGCGGCAATGAAAACTTCGACCCGAACAATTCAGTCTTCGGTTGCGCGCAGGTGGTCAAGGCTTCCACGGGCCGTCTCTCCCTCTTGAACAGCGGCGAGACTATCGTCATCACGGACGCGAACGGCAACCTGACGGCGCAACTCACTTACGGCAGCGCGGCCGGACTCAACGGCGGCGCGGACCAGTCTATAACGCGCTCGCCCGACATCACGGGCGACTTCACGCTGCACACGACCGCCGCCGACTCAGGCGGGAAAGCATTCTCGCCCGGCGTCAAAGTTGACGGCACGCCTTTCGGCAACTGCCCCGCGCTGCTGACGAGCGTTACGATCCAGCCCGCGTCCGCCGCCGTCATCATAGGGCGCGCCACGCAGTTCACCGCGCAGGCGCGCGACCAGTTCAATCGT
>DATFCB010000791.1:0-22965 GCA_035253525.1 Pyrinomonadaceae bacterium
CACGCGCCCCGCCGATTGATTTGGCCGCCCTCGTCGCCGCGTACAGAATTTTTTTGTGCAGGTGGGCCGAAGGGTCGCGCGACACGCCGACGTGCTCCACGTCTTCGAGAGAGACGCCGGCTTCCGACAGGCAGTAGCGCACGGCCTCTGCCGGGAACCCGGCGCAGTGCTTACGCCGGTTGAAGCGTTCTTCTTCGGCGGCGGCGATCAATTGCCCGTCGCGCACGAGGGCGGCCGCGGCGTCGCCGTGGTAAGCGTTAATCCCTAAAACAATCACGAAGAACAGCACCCCATTCTTTGCGCCCCGGCGTCTGTGCGTCAGAAAGGTTTTACACGCAAAGACGCAAAGGCGCAAAGAAGATCGCAAAGATGTTGAGTGCCTCTTCACCTTGCGGGCTTTCTTCGCGCCTTCGCATGAGTTTCTTCCTCGATGAAGATGAGTCAGCATTTCAAACTGAACCACTACCCTACGCCCGAATGAATTCACAGCAATGAATCGCTGCGCTATTATTGGAAGTCTCGGCGGAGTTTCTAATGTTTACATGGGGGGCGAATCGAATGAGCTGGAAAGAGAATCTGCTGGAGAGTGAGGAAGAGATCAAGGAGTTGCTGGCGGCGACGAAGCGCATCGCCGTGCTGGGCATCAAGACGGAGAGGCAGGCGGGCCAGCCCGCTTTCTACGTCCCGTCTTACCTGGCCTCTGCGGGCTTCGAGGTCATCCCCGTCCCGGTCTATTACCCGGACGTGACGGAGATACTGGGCCAAAAAGTCTTCCGCAATCTCGCGGACATTCCGGGCGACGTAGACCTCGTCAACGTCTTCCGGCGCTCGGAAGACATCCCGCCGCACCTCGAAGACATCCTGGCGAAAAACCCACGGGCCGTCTGGTTCCAATCAGGCATCCGCAACGACCAGGCCGCACAGAAACTCGCCATGGCCGGAATCAAGGTCGTACAAGACCGCTGCCTGATGGTTGACCACCGCTGGATGAGGTGAGGGAGAGAGCAGTAATCAGTTTTCAGTTAAAGGCAAGTTGCCTTTGCTGAAAACTGATTACTGACTACTGATTACTTCTTTACGGTAAGACCATGACCTTCACGGCGGAGCGCAGACGCGGGGCGTGGTAGACGCGCTGCGTGGCCTTCTGAAAGTCTGATGCGCGCGCCCTGTTGATGTCCACGAACTTTTGCGGGTTGCGGTCAACCATCGGGAACCAGCTCGACTGAATCTGCACCATGACGCGGTGGCCCTTCTTGAAAGTGTGGTTCGCGTCCGGCATCACGAATTCGATTTTCGTCGGCTGGTTCGGGACCATCGCCTCCGGGCGCTCGTAAGAGTTGCGGAACCGCGCGCGCATCGGCTCGCCGCGCACCAGCATCTGGTAGCCGCCGAAGTGAACCAGCTTCGTGTTGTTCGGCTCGGGGTCCGGCGCGTCGTCAGGGAACACGTCAATCAGCTTGACGACGAAGTCCGAGTCCGTCCCAGAGGTCGAGGCGAAGAGACTCGCCGTGACGGGACCGGCGATGGTCAGGTCGTCTTTGAGCGGCTCGGTCTGGTAGACCAAAACGTCCGGCCGCCGCGAGGCGAAGCGCTGATCCTGAATCATGTAGTCGTTCGTCATGCCTATGTTGACGACGTTGATGTGCGGCACGGGATGCGAAGGGTCGCTCACGTATTCGTCATAGCCGCGCGCCGCACCGCCCGCCGACGCGTTGAAAGAGAGTCGCCCGCCTGCGTCAAGATAGAGACTCGTCTCTCTGGCCTTCTTTGGCGGCCACTCGTCGTGCTTGCGCCAGCGGTTCGAGCCCGTTTCAAAGACGTAAGCCTCGGGCAGCCGTTCGTCACACCTGTCCTTGAGCGCGCACTCGAAGAAGGGAAGCTCTATCTTCTGGCGGTAGAACTCGCCCGTCTTCATCTCGAACTTGATGTCGCCGAGTTGGTCGCCGTCCGTGCGCGCCCAGCAGCCGTGACACCAAGGCCCCATCACCAGCATGTTCTGGATACCCGGATTCTTCTTCTCAATCGAGTCGTAAGTGTGAAGCGCACCGTAAAGGTCCTCGGCGTCGAACCAGCCGCCGACGGTCAGGACGGCGGGCCTGACGTTGTGAAAGTGCTGTAGGGTGCTGCGCGCCTTCCAGTATTCGTCGTAGTTCGGGTGGGCCATCATCTCGTCCCAGAAGGCGACCCCGCCCTTGTAGTACTTGCGGTCGGCGTTCGAGAGCGGCCCCATCTCTAAAAAGAACTTGTAGCCGTCGGCCGTACCGTGCTTGAAGGTGGGCTGCGCCCCCACGGTCGTAAGCTTTGGACGCGCCCGCCCGAAGCCGGACAGGAAGTTGAAGCCGTGCGGCAGAAAGAGAGCGCCGTTGTGATGAAAGTCGTCGCCTATGAACCAGTCGGCAATCGGCGCTTGCGGCGAGGAAGCCTTGAGCGCGGGGTGCGCGTCGAGGAGTCCCATCGCGGCGTAGAAGCCGGGGTAAGAGATGCCCCACATGCCTACGCGGCCGTTGTTGTTGGGGACGTTTTTGACGAGCCAGTCAATAGTGTCGTAAGTGTCCGTGCTCTCGTCCACGTCCGTTGGGCCATTCTTGCGGGGCTTGTGCGGTCGCACGTTGACGTACTCGCCCTCGGACATGAACTTCCCGCGCACGTCCTGATAGACGAAGATGTAGCCCGCGCGCGTGAATTCCAGGGACGGCCCCAGGTAATTCCTGTACTCGCCCTCGCCGTAAGGGCCGACCCCGTACGGCGTGCGGTTGAGCATGATGGGGTGTGGACGCGACTTGTCGCGCGGCGCGTAGACGGCCGTGAAGAGTTTTGTCCCGTCGCGCATCACGATGCGGTACTCATGCTTCTCGTAGTTGGCCTTGATGTCATACTTCTCCTGCGCCGTCGTCGTTTGGACGAAGAGCAGGCAGAGAGCGAAGAGAAGCATGCGGACGGACAGCGGTTTGACAGGCTTCATAGTTAATAACCTTCACCTCTATTCAACGTGAGGCGCTTCGTGGCGATTAACAGTTCGGCGTTGAGAATCGCAGCGCCGGCTGCGCCGCGGATGGTGTTGTGGCTGAGGGCGACGAAGCGAAAGTCCATGACGCGGTCGCGCATGAGGCGGCCGATGGTCGTCGCCATGCCTTGTTCTGCGTCGCGGTCGAGGCGCGGCTGCGGGCGGTCGCGCTCACTGCGCACGACGAGCGGGCGCGCGGGCGCTGTGTGTAGTCGCAACTCCTGCGGCAGCGACGTGAAAGAGGAGAACGCCTCGGAGACTTCCTCCAATTCCGCATGCCGCGCGAGCTTCACGCGGACGGCGGCCATGTGCCCGTCCGAGACGTTGACGCGGTGGCACTGCGCGCTCACGCGGAAAGGCGCGTCCTCTATGCGCCCGTCCGAGACGCGCCCGAGAATCTTCAGCGTCTCAGTCTCGATCTTCTCTTCCTCGCTCTCTATGAAGGGCAGGACGTTGTCCACCACGTCGAGCGAGGCCACGCCCGGATAGCCCGCGCCCGAAATCGCCTGCAAAGTCGTCGCGACCGCTTCCTCTATGCCGAAGCGCGCGTGCAACGGCGCGAGCGCCATCGCCAGCATGATGGTCGAGCAGTTCGGGTTCGTCACGATGAAGCCGCCGCGTACGTCGCGCACCTTCTGCCGCTCTAACAACTGCAAGTGTTCGTGGTTGACTTCCGGGATGAGCAGCGGCACGTCCTCGTCCATGCGGAAGGCGGACGAGTTGCTGATGACCGCGTAGCCCGCCTCTGCGAATGCGCCTTCGGACTCGCGCGCCACGTCTCCCGGCAGACTCGAAAAGACCAGGTCGCAGGCGAGCGGCGGGCGCGGGGCCACGACGACCATGTCGCGCACACGCGCGGGCATCTCGCCCGGCAGCCGCCACGTGCAAGCCTGCGCATAAGTCTTCCCTTGCGAGTTGCCCGAAGCGGCGAGCGCGCTGATCTCGAACTGCGGGTGCCCTTCCAACAACTGCACGAAACGCTGCCCCACCATCCCGGTCGCGCCCAGAATCCCGACACGATATCTCTCACTCATCTCTGCCTCCACTCAACCCCTTTGCGTCTTTGCGCCTTTGCGTGAAATTTAACCTCACGCAAAGGCGCAAAGACGCAAAGAAAACTTAAGCTCTCAACGCTTCTTTCATCCGACGCACGCCTTCCGACAGTGTCTCCAAATCGGCGCAGAAGGAGACGCGCAAGAAACCCTCGCCTTCCGGCCCGAAGGCCGCGCCGGGCACCGTGACGACGCCGCGTTCGAGCAGCCTTTCCGTCACTTCCATCGAAGTCCCGTAACGGCTCACGTCAACCATCATGTAGAAAGCCCCCTCGGGCTCGACCGCCGGCAGGCCCAAATCTTCGCGGACAAGCAATAACAAATGATCGCGCCGCTCGCGGAAGGTTTGACGATGTAGCCTGCGTGCGCTTTCCGCTTCCTCCGTCCACGCGGCGAGCGCGGCCTTTTGCGAGACGGTCGGGGCGCACGTCGTCACGTACCCGTGCAGGACGAGCGCGCTCTTAACAATCTCCGCCGGGCCGCCGAGCCACCCCAGCCGCCAACCCGTCATGCTCATGGCCTTCGATAGTCCCCCTATGATAAGCGTCCGCTCGTAACGCGCCGAGATAGTCGCGGGCTTCCCGCCCGTGTAGTAAAGCTCGTTGTAAATCTCGTCCGAGATGACGTAAGCGCCCGCCGCTTCGAGCGCGCCCGCCACGAGCGCCAAATCCTCTTCCTTAAGGACGCGCCCCGTCGGGTTCGACGGGCTGATGAGGACGACCGCCTTCGTGCGCGGCGAGAGCTTGCGCCGGAACTCGTCCGCGTCGAAACTGAACCCGCCTGCCGCCGGCAGCTTGTAAAAAATTGGCACACCGCCCGCCATGCGCACAATCGTCGGGTAGGCGACGAAACCGGGGTCGGGCAACAACACCTCGTCGCCCTCGTCAACAATCGTCATCAGTGCGAGGTAGAGCGCCTCCTGCGAGCCCGCCGTGATGATGACGCTTTCGGCTCGGCCCAAGAGGAACGGATAAGCGGAGGCGACCCTCTCTCGCAAAAGGGCCAGCCCCGCGTGCGAGGTGTAGCCGTTCTGCTCCTCGCGGATGACGCGCGCGGCCTCGCGGCGGATGACTTCGGGCGTCGGCAAGTCCGGCTCGCCCAGGCCCAGGTTGATGCTGCCCGCGCGCGCGCGGTCGAAGACCTGGCGGATCATGCTCTTCTCGATTCCGCGCAGTCGTCTTGCGGGCCGGAACTCGCTCAACGCAAAAAATCCTCCAACTGCACCGCGCGATCCGTGCGCTCGTCGCGGTACTTGACGATGACCGGCGCGTAAAGCGACAAGTTCCACTCGCGCCCAAGCGTGCTCGTCACCGCGCGCGAGCCGGGGACGACGACCGCGCCCGCCGGAACCTCAAGCTGACCCTCCGTGGTCTTACGGTAAATTTCCCCGCGCACCAGATCATAAACGGGAGTCCCGCCCGTCAGGATGGTTCCGGGGGCGAGCACCGCGCTCTCGCGCACAATCGTCCCCTCGTAGACGCCGCAGTTGCCGCCGACCAGCACGTCGTCTTCGATAATAACTGGCACAGCGCCCACAGGCTCGATAACTCCGCCGATTTGCGCGGCGGCCGAAAGGTGAACGCGCTTTCCTACCTGCGCGCACGAGCCGACGAGCGCGTGGCTGTCAATCATAGTCCCTTCGTCCACGTACGCGCCGACGTTGACATACATCGGCGGCATGCAGACCACGCCGGGCGCAACGTACGCGCCTTCCCGAATGCACGAGCCGCCGGGCACGATGCGGATGCGCTCTTCGAGGCGCGTCTGTCGCACGGGATACGTGTCCTTGTCGAAGAAGACGAGGCTGCGGTCCTCAGGCGACATGTCTACGATTTGGCCCATGCGGAAGCCGAGCAGGATTCCGCGCTTGACCCAGGCGTTTGTGTGCCAGCGCCCTTCAGCGTCGCGCCCGGCGGCGCGCACCTCGCCGCGGTTGAGCGCCGTCTTAAACTCCGCGAAGAGCGCGAAGTCTTCCGGGGCGTACTCCCGCTTCTCCGAGGCGGCCAGCGCCTCTATCCTCTCACTGAGCGACATTGGCCGTCCCCTTCAAAAGCCCCAGCTCGGCGATGACCTCACGGACGCGCGCGCGCGTCTTCTCTTCGACGGGGACGAGCGGCAGACGCAACTCCTCTTCGATGAGTCCCATCAGCGCGAGCGCGGCCTTGACCGGCCCAGGGCTGGACTCTATGAAGTTGACCTCCATCAGCGGGAGCAGGCGGTAGTGAAGCGCGCGCGCTTGTTCCCAGCGTCCTTCGAGCGCGGCGTCAACCATTTGTGCCATTAAGTCCGGCGCTTCGTTCGATGCCACGGAGATGAGGCCGTCGGCTCCGAGCGCGATCATACTGAGCGTCATCGCGTCGTCGCCGGACAGCACGCGAAACCCGGCGGGGCGCTCGCGCAGGATAGCCATGATCTGCGACAGGTTGCCCGAAGCCTCTTTGGTCGCGACGATGTTCTCGCAGTCGTGGGCCAGTTTGAGAGTCGTCTCGGCCGAGATGTTGGACGAGGTGCGGCCGGGCACGTTGTAGACGACCACGGGCAAGCCTTCGACGGCTTCGGCGACGGCGCGAAAGTGCGCGTAGAGTCCGTTCTGCGTGGGCTTATTGTAATAGGGCGCGACGACGAGGACGGCGTCGGCTCCGACGGCGCGTGCGGCCAGGCTGTATTCGATGGCGTGTGCGGTGGAGTTGCTGCCCGCGCCGGCGATGACGCGGGCGCGGCCGCGCGCAAGGCGAACGGTCTCTTCTATGACGACCTGGTCTTCCTCTGCCGAGAGCGTCACGCTCTCGCCCGTCGTGCCGCAGGGCACGACGAGCCGTACTCCGCCCGTGAGCTGCCGCTCGACGAGCGCGCGGAAGCGTTCGAGATCAACCTCGCCCCCAGCCTTGAAAGGCGTCACGAGCGCCGTCGCACAACCCCGCAGCCACTCAACATTCATAGTCATATCGGGTTCGTCCTTTCCTCCGTCTTTGCGTCTTTGCGCCTCCAGCGTGAGTGTTTTAGGTTTTTTTCACGCAAAGGCGCAAAGACGCAAAGAAAATGAGCTAGGTTTTGAAAGATGCTCCAAGCATTTCGTCAATCATTTCTGTGAATTCGTAGACGCCGCGGCGGCCTTGAATCCAGCGCGCGGCGGCGAGTGCGCCCGCAGCGAAGCCCTCGCGCGAGCGCGCCGTGTGCGTCAAGAGCACTTGATCGGCCGCCGAGTCGAAGCCGACGCGGTGTGTGCCGGGAATGTTTCCGGCGCGCGTGCTCGACACAGGGATGTCTCCTTCGTAACGCGCGGCAAGATGCTCGCGCAGCTTCAAGGCCGTGCCCGAAGGCGCATCGCGCTTGCGCGCGTGGTGCGCCTCTTCTATGAACGGGCTGTAGGCGTCGAACCGCGCGAACAATTCTGCGGCGCGCTCGACGACGCGGTAAAAGAGGTTGACGCCGATTGAGAAATTGGCCCCGTAAAGAAGCGCGCCACCGTGTTCTTCGAACAGCCGTCGCACACCCTCTTCCTCCTCGCGCCAGCCCGTCGTCCCTATGACGAGCGGAACCTTTGCGCGGGCGCAGAGCTTCGCGTTTGCCGCGACAGCGCCGGCCACGGAGAAATCAATCGCGGCGTCGAGCCCGCGCAACTGCTCGCCCAACTCTTCTTCACGGCCCGCGTCGCGCGACGTGAGGACGAGCGCGATTTCGTGCCCCTCGCCGCGTGCGCGCTCTTCCACGAGCCGCCCCATCGCGCCGTGGCCGAACAGTGCGATTCTCATCACGCTTCTCCTTCCGCCGCTTCGCTCCGCATGTGCCGCACCAGCCGCACGTAAAGCTCGACGGCGCGCTCCAACTCCCGTTTTGAGACGCGCTCGTGCGCGGTGTGCGCGTCGAGAATGGAACCAGGGCCGATGAGCAGCGGCCGGCCCCAGTCGTCCAGGTAAGTGATGTCCGTCGTGAAGCGCACGACAGTTTGCTCGAAATCTTCGACCGCGAGCATACGCACGGGCTCCGAGACGGAGAGGTATTCAACCTTCGCGCGTCCCGCCGCGATTCGTTCGAGCGCTTCCTTCACCACTTCAGACGGCGCGGTCAAACGAATGTGCAGGACAGCTTCTGCTTCCGCCGGGACGACGTTCGAGCGCGTCCCGCCCGCAATCGTGCCGACGTTGACGGTCGTCTCTCCGAAAAACTCGTCGCGCGGCCAGTCGTAGTCACGCACTTCCCTGAGCACGTCGAGCAGCTTCTCAATCGCGGACTCTCCGTGCTCCGGGTAAGCCGAGTGGGCCGCGCGCCCCGTCGTCTTTATACTCACGCGCAGTGAGCCTTTCGACCCCGTGGCGAGCAGGTTGTCCGTCGGCTCGCCGTTTATCAGAAATTGGCACGACCGCGCAAGCCTGTGCCGGTTGGCCGCGCGCGCGCCGAGACTCGCCTGCTCTTCGTCAACCGTAAAGAGCAGGCCGATGTCGTTGATTCCTTCGGCGCGTAAACGCTCGGCGGCGAAAATCTGCGCGGCGATGATGCCCTTGGCGTCGCACGCGCCGCGCCCGTAAATGTACTCGTCGTCTTCACTCGCCGCGATGTGCGGCGGCACGGTGTCCAGGTGAGTCGAGAGCACGACGCGCGGGCTGCGCTCGCCAGCGGCGATGACGTTCGCGCGATTCTCCTCGACCTCCTGCAACTCCGTTTGATAGCCCGCCATCTCCAGGTGCTCGGCCAGAAACCGTGCGACCGCCATCTCGTCCCCGCTCACCGAAGGGATGTCAATCAACTGGCGCGTGAAGGCGAAGAGGTCCATGTGAAATTCGCTGCGGGCTCAATCGTCCGCCGCGGCCGTCTGGTAAAGCTCGCGTGTGTTCTGTTCAAAGAAGGCTTCGTGAAGTTGGCGGACGGCCTTTTCGGCGTGCGACTCGTCCACGACGAAGGTCAGGTTGATGCTCGACGCGCCCTGCGAGATGAGCATCACGTTGATGTCGCGGACGGCCGTGAAAATCTTCGAGGCCAGCCCGCGCGCGTCGCGCAAGCCCTCGCCGACCACGCAGATGAGCGCGCGCCCGTGTTCGACCTTGACCGCGCCGATTCTTTGCAAGTCTGAGACGACTTCAGCCAGCGCGTCAGTGCTCTCCAAAGAGAGCGAGACGCTGACCTCGGAGGTGGTGACTAAATCAACGACCGTGCGGTGACGGTCAAAGACTTCGAAGAGCGCGCGCAAGAAGCCGTAAGCGCCGAGCATGCGCGCGGAGGTGACGTGGACAATCGAGACGTTCTTCTTGTGCGCGATGGCCTTGACGGTGTGCGGTGTCGCGTCCGTGTCGAAGTTGATGACGGTGCTCTCGGAGTCGGGCGCGCGCGAGTTGCAGATGCGGACGGGGATGCCGCGCACCACGGCCGGGAGAATCGTCTTCGGGTGCAGGACCTTCGCGCCGAAGTAGGCCAGCTCCGCCGCCTCCGCGTAAGAGAGGCGCGGGATGGAGCGCGCCCCTGAGACGACGCGCGGGTCCGCCGTGAGCACGCCCGACACGTCGGTCCAGATTTGAATCTCGCGCGCCTGGAGAGCCGCGCCGACAATCGCCGCCGTGTAGTCCGAGCCCCCGCGCCCGAGCGTCGTCGTCATGCCCTCGGGCGTAGAGGCTATGAAGCCGCCGAGGACGGGAATCTCCCCCGCCTCTATAATTGGCACAACCGACGAGCGCGTCGCGCGCGTCGTCTCTTTCATCTCGGGCTCGGCCTGGCCGAACTGCCCGTCCGTGACGATGCAGCGCCGCGCGTCCACGTACCGCGCGGGCCGTGTGCCAATTCCGCGCAGCGCCCCCGCCAGCAGATTGGCAGACAGCCGCTCGCCGTACGAGACCACCTCGTCTTGCAGCGCGGGCCGGTCGTCTACCTCGGTCGTCGCCGCTTGCAGCAGCGCGGCCAGTTCGCAACGCGACTTACCGAGCGCCGCCTCGAACTCCGCCGCATCCTCCGCGTTCAAAAGTTCGCCGGCCACGGCCCTGTGGCGGTCGAAGTGTTCTTCGAACGCGCTTGCGGCCTCTTCCGCCTTGCCCTCTTCGGCGGCCCGTTTGAAACTCGTGAGCAGGGCGTCCGTCACGCGGCACATCGCGGAGACGACGACGACCGGATTTGCGTCCGCCTGGGCGAGCACGATGCGCGCGACGCGCTCGAAGGCGCGCGCGTCCTCGACGGACGTGCCGCCAAACTTCATCACTGTGGGCGACTGATTCATGCTTTCGCAGGTGACCTTTCCGGCTGAAGGAAAAGTAAAGGCCGGTCGCTCCGAAAAGATACGACCGGCCCTCTGCTCAAAGCCAATGAAAGGCGCGCGCGCCTTTTGAGGATTCTTAAGTCGTAGCTCTCCACCGCCCGCTCGTGCGGTGACAGTCCCGCGGATTTAGCCGCGGCGACCAGCACGCGCGCGCCCACGAAGGAGAATTGGCACACACGCGCTTCGGCGACCTGCCCCTTTCACCCGCCCCACGTGGCTCCCCTTCGTTTCAGAAGACGGGTTACTGATGGAGGTCGCGCCTCTACTTCAACTTCAAAAGAACTATCAAAAAGATATCAAACCTTAGCCACGAGCCCGCGCTCTTGTCAAGCAAACTGATTGCCAGCGGGTTTTGAGCGCGGCTATGATTCGATAATATGTTCGAGTACAAAATTGACGAGCGGACGGAGCTTCGCTTGCTCGCCCCGGAGCACGCCGGGCAGTTCTTCGAGTTGGTTTATCAAAACCGCAGGCACATAGGCGAGTGGATGTTCTGGGTCGGCGAGGATTACTCGCTCGCGGACGCCGAAGCGCACATTAAAATCGCGCTCGAAAAATCTGCCGCCAATAACGGGTTCGAGGCCGGCGTCTGGTTCGACAATCAACTGGCCGGGTGCGTGCGCTACAACTACATTGACTGGGCGCACAAGAATACTGAGCTGGGCTACTGGCTCGCGGCCGCTTCTCAGGGCCGTGGGCTCGCCACCCTCGCGTGCCGCGCGATGACGGATTACGCCTTCACGAAACTCGGGCTCAACCGTGTCGAGATACGCTGCATGAGCGAGAACTGGCGCAGCCGCCGCATCCCCGAACGGCTGGGCTTCACACAGGAAGGCGTGCTCCGCCAGGTGCGCTGGCGTCAGGACCACTTCGACGACCACGTCGTCTATGGGATGCTGGCGAGCGAGTGGCAATCATCACAAGGCTTCTGAAGCTATCTGACCCGCTTCCTGCCCTATCAGTTGGCGCAGGCGCAGACGCGCCTTGTGCAATTGCGACTTGCTGGTCCCCGTGGAAATTCCTAACGCGCGCGCTATCTCCGAGTGCTCGTAGCCTTCTACGTCGTGCAGGACGAAGACGGCGCGGTAGCCCGGCGCGAGTTGTGCGATGGCCTTTTCGAGCACGAGACGGTCAACCGCGGGCGTGTGGCCCAAGAGCGCCGACGGCCTGACCTCTGGCTCGGGCGTCGCGCCGTCCTCGGTCGTGCGCTCGCGCCTGACCGCGCTCTTCCTGAAATGCATCAGCGTGCGGTTGACGGTCACGCGGTGGAGCCACGTCATCAATGTGGAGTCGCCGCGAAAGCTGCCGATCTTGCGGTAGACGTGTATGAAGACCTCTTGCGTCAGGTCTTCTGCTTCGGCCGTGTTGCCCGTCATCCTGAGACAGAGGGCGTAGACGCGCCGGTGGTAGCGCTCGTAAAACTCTTCGAAGGCGAGCATGTCGCCGCAAGCTACGCGCTGTGCCAGACGGTAATCGAACTCGGACGCCTCAATGGCCGCAGCCCGCGCGTCATCGCGCGACCACGTCAGATGAGCTTCGCCGAGCACCATTGCTTCGTTCATCTTTTTAGTTCGGTGTGAAGTGCGTTGTTGTCGGCCAGTGGAAGATGACAGGGGCGGGAAGCCGAGGCCCGGCCGACGTGAAGATCGCTTGCGCCCCTCACAAGCATCTTCGAGCGTGGGCAGACCCGACAATCCCGCCTTCCGCCTGTCATCTCTGGGGAGACCTACCCGATTTCACTAACTGATGAAGGACAGCGGGCCATGCGGTCGCGCCTCGAATCGTTCGAGCAACTCGTTGGCCCTCGTGCGCTGCTCCGGCGTCAGGACGTTGAAGATTTTCGCCTTCGCGCGTTCCTTAGCGACGATCAACTCGGAGAGCGTCTGCCCCTGCTCGGCGGCTATGCTGCGCACCTGCGCCTCGTCGAACTGGCCGTCTGAGGATGCGGCGCGCATCCTCACGCGATTCTCCTTGAGCTTCTCGAAAAGCGGGTGCGCGCCCGCCAGTTCGTCCCTGACGATGGCCTTAATCTCCGTCTGCTGCGCGTCCGTTAACTTCAGTTCCGAGGCGACGCGCGCGAAGACGCGGCGCGCGAACGGGTGCGCGAGCGGGCGGTCATCCGTGGCGTTTGACGGCGCGGCGGGCGTCGCGCCCGACGGCACGACGACGCCGCTGTTGGAGCCCGCGTAAACGACGCCCGCCGTCGCGAGCGCCAGAGCGAGGATGGTCATTGCAAAACGATTTCTCATCTTTCTCTCCTCTCTATTTCAACGCGCCGTGGGCGATTGCTAAAGTGCGCGGCGCTTCATTCGTGTTCGCACCATAAGACGCCGCACCCACCGCGATTGACGTAAAGAGTTCGTCAACGGAGCCTAAAGTTTTGTCAATTTCAAAAAGCAAGTGAGCGCACGACTCAACCCCTTTGCGTCTTTGCGCCTTTGCGAGAGAAAACCAAAATCACTCACGCTGGAGGCGCTGGAGACGCAAAGAAGAACTAAGGTTCTTAGTTCTCCGGTTCCTGCGGGCGGTTGGCCTCGAACTCTTTGCGGCGCTGCTCGTGCTCTTTGCGCTTAGCTTCGAGTTGGGCCTTCTGCTCGGCCGTCAGCACGTTGAAGATTTGCGACATCATGCGTGCGCGCGCCACTTCCAGCTCGACGTGGACGTTCGCGCGGGCCTGCGCCGCCGCGCGGACAGCCGCCTCGTCAAAAGCCCCGTCCTTCACGAAGTCGGGCGGCCCGTCCGGGCGCTGCGCCTCCAACTGGTCGCGCAGAGACTTCGTGCTCTCCTCGAAGGCTGCCGTGATCTTCTGGACCTCCGCCTTCTGCGCGTCCGTCAAATTGAGGTCGCGCGCAATCGGCCCGAGGCCGTCGCGCGGCGGGCCGCCATGGAATCCGCGACCGCCGGGACCGCGACCACCGGGGCCGCCGCCGTGCTGTGCCAATCCGACCACCGCCAACGTCAAAAGGAGCGCGCCCGTGATGGCGACCGCCGCGCTCAACTTCTTCCAACTCTGTTTCATCTTCTCTCTCCTCTTCAGCCTCTTAGATTCTTCGTGTGTGGGAGCGCCCTTTCTGTGTACGGCGCTCCCGTTTAAACCCCCGCTTGTTCGCAAAACGGCTGATGAAAGACTCGTTTCAATCCGACTCTCTCGAAGAGGTCCGGCCGCTCTCATCGCCACCGTAGTATGACGAATTTTTGGACTCGCGGGACGTAAAGAATCGGTCAGCGGAACGTAAAGATTTCGTCAAGCCGCGGGCGCAATCTCTTGACACTTCTTTACAGAGCAGAAGCCCCGAATTGAGATAGAATGCCGGGGCGCGGCGTGGCCCTCGCGCGCGCCTGAAATCCGTCGGGCCGAAAGTGAGATGGTCAGAATGCAGCGCGTGCTGGTGATTGACGACGACGTGGGCCTTTGCGAGTTGGTCGCGGAGTACCTGGGGTCCGAAGGGTACGAGGTCGAGGCGGCGCACGACGGCGAGACGGGCGTGGAGCGCGCGCTTTCGGGCGGGCACGAACTGGCTGTGCTGGACGTGATGCTTCCGGGCATCAACGGCTTCGAGGTCTTGCGCCGTATACGCGCGCGCTCGCGCCTGCCCGTCGTGATGCTGACGGCGCGCGGGCTGGACGTGGACCGCATCGTCGGATTAGAGCTAGGGGCAGACGATTACCTGCCGAAACCCTTCAACCCGCGCGAGCTGGTCGCGCGCATCAACGCCGTCCTCAGGCGCGCGCGGCCCGACGCCCCGGAAGAGAAGACAGAGCGCGAGACGCTCTCGGTCGGCGACGTGGAGATGGACAACCGGACGCGCACCGTCAGGCGCGAGGGGCGCGTGGTGGAACTGACGGCGGTCGAGTACGATCTTCTGAAGAGACTGCTCGCCGCGCCCGGCCGCGTCGTGACGCGCGAGGAGCTGGTCAGAGACGTGCTCCACCGCAACCTCTCCCCCTTCGACCGCAGCATAGACATGCACGTCAGCAACCTGCGCAAGAAACTGGGCCACCAGGTCGGCGGCACCGAAACCGAGCGCATCAAGACCGTGCGCGGCGTCGGCTACATCTACACGGAAGAAGGGATGAGGGATGAGGGATGAGGGATGAAGTGAAAACCCGTCGAATCAAAGATTCGGTGAGCGGTTCACTCGACCCATTTCATCCCTCATCCCTCATCCCTCATCCCTTTGCTTATGCGTAGTCTGTTTCTCAAAGTCTTTCTCTGGTTCTGGCTGGCGATGGGGTTGGTCGTGGCCGTGTTTTTCCTCGTCTCGGAGTTGACGCGGCCGAGCGAGATGTACTCGCGCGGCTCTATGACGGACAGGTACACGTCCTTCATCGCGGAGACGGCGGCCGTCACCTACGAGCGCGAGGGGCGGTCGGGCCTCGTCAGTTACCTGGAACGCGTGGCAGGCCATGCGGGAGTCCGCGCGCGCCTCTTCGACGAGCAGGGGACAGAGCTTTCGGGCCTGGGCGCGCAGCAGGGCGCGCAAAACTTAGTGACGCGGGCCGTAAGCTCGAACGGGCGTATCTTCGACGCGCCCGTTGACAAGCCAATGGTCGCCTTCCCGGCAGCCGTCAGCGGGCGTCGTTACGTGTTCGTTGTCGAAGTGACCGCGCCACCGGGGCCGCCGTTCGCCAACCCGCGCTTTTTGGCCCCGCGCTTTCTGGCTGTGATGTTGACGGCGGGGCTGCTCTGCTACCTGCTGGCGCGCTACATCGTCTCGCCCGTCCTCAAGCTGCGCGCCGTGACGAAGCAGTTCGCGGGCGGCGACCTCTCCGCGCGCGTCGGGCCGCTCCTCGGCCGCCGGCGCGACGAACTGGCTGCAATGGGCCACGACTTCGACGCGATGGCCGAGCGCGTCGAAACCCTCGTCAGCGCGCAGCAGCTACTCATACGCGACATCTCGCACGAGCTGCGCTCGCCTTTGACGCGACTCAACGTCGCGCTCGAATTGGCACGGCGGCGCGCCGGACAGGACGCAGCACCCGCGCTCGACCGCATCGCGCGCGAGGCCGAAAGCATCAACGAGATGGTCGGACAACTGCTCGCGCTCTCGCGCATCGAGAGCGGGACGGACGGGCTCAGGAGCATGAGGCTGGACCTTGCGGACCTCGTGCGCGCCGTCGCCGAGGACGCAGAGTTCGAGGCGCACGGCCGCGGGCGCTCCGTTCGCGTGACGGCTTGCGAGCCTTGTCAGACCACGGGCGCAATCGAGCTGCTACGCAGCGCAGTCGAGAACGTCGTCCGCAACGCGGTCTATTACACGGCCGAAGGGACGGAGGTCGAGGTCGCGCTCAGGTGTGAAAATGTTGGCACAAAACGCTTCGCCACGATCAGCGTGCGCGACCGGGGCGCGGGCGTGCCCCCGGAGGCGATTGATAAAATCTTCCGCCCGTTCTACAGGGTCGAGGACGCGCGCGACCGCCAGACGGGAGGGACCGGCCTCGGGTTAGCCATCGCCGCCCGCGCCGTCCACCTGCATGGCGGGACCATCCGCGCCGCCAACTCGCCCGGCGGCGGCCTCGTCGTCGAGATAAGCCTGCCCGTCAGTCAACTATAAAAGTTTCAGCTCCGTCAGCGGCGGGGTGAAAATCTGCTCGACTTGTTGTGGTATAGTTGGCCGCGACGGTCATGGAAATCACGCAGCTTGAATTCTTCTTAAAAGTCGTCGAGGAGGGCGGTTTCTCGAAGGCCGCCGAGCGCGTCTTTCGCACGCAGCCCGCCGTCAGCATCGCCGTCAAGCGCCTCGAAGAAGAGGTCGGCGCGCCCATCTTCGACCGCTCGCAGAAGACGCCGACGCTGACGGAAGTGGGCCACGTCGTCTACGACTACGCGCGGCGCATCATCGCACTCCGCGACCAGGCGCGCGAGGCCGTCGCGGAAATACGCGCGCTTGAGCGCGGGCGCGTGCGCATAGGGGCCAACGAAAGCACCTCGCTCTACCTGCTGCCCGACCTGATCCTCGGCTTCCGTAAAAAACACCCCAAGATCAAAGTCGAAATCTACCGCCACGTCTCCGAGCGGCTGCCGCGCGAAGTCCTGGACGGCAACGTGGACTTCGCGCTGATGGCGTTCGAGCCGTCGCATAGCGAGCTGGAATACTTTCCCATTCTGAAGGACGAGCTGGTGCTCATCTTCAGCCCGAAGCACCCGCTCGCCGACAGGGATTCCGTGACGGTCAAGGAACTGGGCCAGGAATCCTTCCTCGCGCACAACGTCAAGGCGGCCTCGCGCCTCAAGGTGATAGAGACTTTCACGAAACACCACACGCCGCTCAACATCACGTTGGAGCTGGCGACCGTCGAGACGATCAAGCGTTTCGTTCAGAAGCAGATCGGCATCGCGTTCGTCCCGCGCATGTGCGTCACGGAAGAACTCGAACGCGGCACCCTCGCGACAATCCCCGTCCGCGGGCTGACCTACACGCGCACGCTCTGGGCCGCGCACCGCCGCAACGCCGTCTTCTCGCACGCCGCCGCCGCCTTCCTCAAAATCCTACGCGACCGCTCGAACAGCCACGAGCCCAAAGCCCCTCATTAAGGGACGGCCTTTCGCGATTACAATCTTTTATAGCCGGATAAAAATAATAACTTTGCTTTCGGAGCGCCGAGGTCTGTAGGATGGCGCTCCTCTGCGCTTTGGTGACACCTTTTATGACCAGACAAGACCGAATCAAAATTTTCGACACGACGTTGCGCGACGGGGAACAGTCGCCGGGCTGTTCCATGAACCTGAACGAAAAGCTGCGCCTCGCGCGGCAGCTACAGGTCCTCGGCGTTGACGTGATAGAGGCCGGCTTTCCAATCGCCTCGGATGGCGACTTCGAGGCGGTGCGCGCGGTCGCGGCCGAGTGCAGGGAAGTCGCGGTCGCTGCGCTCTGCCGGACGACCGAGCAGGACGTGCTGCGCGCGTGGGAGGCCGTGAGTCGTGCCGCGCGCCCGCGCCTGCACACCTTCGTCGCCACCTCCGACATACACCTCGAACACAAGCTCAAGAAGACGCGCGCAGAGGTCTTGCAGATGACGAGCGATGCGGTCCGGTTGGCCCGCTCGCTGACCGCGGACGTGGAGTTCTCGGCCGAGGACGCGACGCGCAGCGACGTTGACTATTTGTGCGAAGTGTTCGCGGCGGCGGTCGAGGCGGGGGCGGGCGTGCTCAACGTGCCCGACACGGTCGGCTATACCACACCCGGCGAGTTTTACGAGTTGGTCAAGACGGTGCGCGAGCGCGTCGTCGGTGACAGAACAGATGTCATCATCAGCGTTCACTGTCACAACGACCTGGGGCTGGCGGTCGCCAACAGTCTGTCGGCCATCGGCGCGGGCGCGCGCCAGGTCGAGTGCACAGTCAACGGCATAGGCGAGCGCGCGGGCAACGCGGCCCTCGAAGAGGTCGTGATGGCGATGCAGGTGCGCGCCGACCGCCTGCCGTACACGAGCGGCATACGCGCGCAGGAGATTTACCCCACGAGCCAGTTGCTCTCGGCCATCATCGGGTTTGACGTGCAGCCCAACAAGGCGGTCGTCGGGCGCAACGCCTTCGCGCACGAGGCGGGCATACACCAGCACGGCGTGCTCTCGAACCCGCTCTGCTACGAGATCATGACGCCGGAGAGCGTGGGCGTGCCCGCGAACCGCATCGTACTCGGCAAACACTCTGGCCGCCACGCGCTCAAGCAACGCTACACGGAACTGGGCCATCAGTTGACGGCCGCCGAGTTGGACGCGGCCTACAGGGATTTCACAACACTGGCCGACCGCAAGAAGAGAATCTACGACCAGGATTTGTTGTCACTGCTCGCGCCGACTGAGGTGTGCGAGCGCGGCGAGTTGAGTCTCGAACTGGTCGAAGCCGTCGGGAGTTAGGTCAAAGGGTAAGAACGGAGGAAGATGATGAGTGACGAATGCACGTGCGCGCAGTGCCAGGGTTAGGCCGAAGAAGACTCACGCAAAGACGCAAAGGCGCAAAGAAAACAATCAGGCTTTCTTTGCGCCTTTGCGTCTTTGCGCGAGCTAATCGTTCTTTGACATCAGCGCGCGGAGAACTTGTAGATGGTCGTTGACCTCAGACGGCCGCCTCTGCGCAGGACGGTCGTGGGGAAGTTGGGGTGGTTGGGCGAGTCGGGGTAGTGCTGCGTCTCCAGACAGAAGCCGTTGCGCCTGGCGTAGGTCTTGCCGTCTTTGCCCTTGAGACCGGTCAGAAAGTTGCCCGTGTAAAGCTGCACGCCTGGCTCCGTCGTCCAGACTTCCATCACGCGGCCGGTCGTCGCCTCGTAGGCTTCGGCCGCGCGCCTGAGCACCCCGTTGCGGCCATTAATCACGTAGTTGTGGTCGTAGCCGCTGCCGTTCTTAATCTGCTCGTCGTCCTGGTCTATGCGCGCGCCGATGGCGGTTCGGGTAGTGAAGTCGAAGGGCGTGCCCTTGACGCTGCGTAGTTCGCCGAGCGGAATCGAGGTCGCGTCAATTGGGGTGAAGCGCGAGGCGTTGAGCGTCAACTGGTGATCGAGAATGTCGCCGTTGCCCTGGCCCTTGAGGTTGAAGTAGCCGTGGTGAGTCAGCGTAACCACCGTGTCCTTGTCGGTCGTGGCGGTGTAGTCAACGCGCAGGTCATTCGTGTCCGTCAACGTGTAGACGACGCGCGCGCGCAAGTTTCCGGGATAACCTTCCTCGCCGTCGCGGCTGAGATAAGTGAGTTCGAGCGCCGCGCCGGTCCTGGTCTTCAGGGGCCGTGCGTCCCAGACGACCTTGTCAAAACCTTTGACGCCGCCGTGCAGGTGGTTAGGGTCGTTGTTCGTGGCGAGCTTGTATTCGACGCCGTTTAGTTTGAAGCGGCCGAGGGCTATGCGGTTGGCGTAGCGGCCTATGATCGCGCCGAAGTAGGGCGGGTTGCCCGCGACGTACTCGTCCAGCGTGTCGAAGCCGAGGACTACGTCGTCCATCTGTCCCTTGCGGTCGGGCACACGGAGTGAGACGACGATGCCGCCGTAGTTGGTGATTCTTGCCTCAGCGCCCTTGCGGTTGGTGAGTGTGTAAATGCTGACTTCTTTACCGTCCGCGGTCCCGTAAGGCTCTTGTTTAATCGCGGCTTTCCTTTGCCCTTGAGCGGCGCAGATGAAAAGCATCATCAGGCAGAGGATCGAGGCCGCCAATCTGTTTTTTGAAATCATGCTCTTTGTCTCCGAAGCGTAGCTCATGCAACACTCTCTTTGCGGAATACAACTATCAGGGGTGAACTGTTTGTCTATTATGTATCCTCCTGCTTGTCAAGAAATTTTATAGGGGCCGGGGGCGCGTGTGATTTTACGGCGGATTGCAAGTATACTTTTCGTACCCATTCGGAGGAGCTTAATCATCAGGCTAGCTACGCTCCCCGCGCCCCCTTGTACGGCGCGGGAGTTTTTCATTTACGGGCGCTCGGGGAGCGCCGACGAAATTTTATTGAGGGGGAAGTTATCAAGTGAAACGGATAGGTGTTCTGACGGGCGGCGGCGACGCGCCGGGGTTGAATCCGGCAGTCAAGGGGTTGGTCTATCGCGCCTCCGAACATGGGATTGAAACGGTCGGGCTCTACGACGGCTGGCGCAGCCTGCTCGACCCGCTGCCGGACGTGCTGCCGCTCGACCGCGCGAGTGTCAGGCGCTGGGACCGCGACGGCGGGACGAATTTAGGCTCGTCGCGCACCAACCCCTTTCGGACCCTGACCGAGACGGGCGAGCGCGTTGACCGCTCGGACGAGGTTTTGGAAAACATCACCCGGCTCAACCTGGACGCCATCGTGGTGTGCGGCGGCGAGGACACCTTGGGCGTGGCGGCGCGGCTCTCGGAGCGAGGCGTCAACGTCGTCGGTGTGCCAAAAACCATAGACAAGGACTTGGCCGGGACGGACTACACGCTCGGCTTCGACACGGCGCTCAGGAACGTCACAGAGATCATAGAGCGCTCGCGCACGCCCGCGGGCTCGCACGGCTGGGTGCAGGTCGTGGAGGTCATGGGCCGCCACGCGGGCCACCTCGCGCTCTGGTCGGGCGTGGCGGGCCAGGCCGATTTGATTCTGATACCCGAGCACCCGTTCCGCTACGAGAAGGTTTACCACCATCTCAAGCAGCGGATTGGCGACACGAACAGCATCGGGCGCGACCCTTTGCGCCCGCGCTACTCTGTGATTGTGATAGCGGAGGGGGCTTACGCGGAGGAGGGCGAGATGGTGACGATTGACGACCGCCACGACGCCTTCGGCCACGCGCGGCTCGGCGGCATAGGCGAGGTACTGGCGCGCCGGATCATGAGCGAGACGCCGTACGACGCGCGCTCGGCCATGCTCGGCCACCCGCAGCGCGGCGGCGCGCCATCGCCGATTGACCGCATCATGGGCCTGATCTTCGGCTCGCGCGCGGCCGATGCCGTCGCCGCCGGAGACTTCGGCAAGATGGTTTCGGCCAGCGGCATCGCCCCTGCCTGCGAACTCTCGCTCGTGGACATCTCCTCCGTGCTCGGCAAACTGAACACGGTAGATGTCGAGCGCTACTACGACACCGAGCGCTATCACCTCAAAGGTATAGGGATGTGAAAAACTAGGAACGCGTCCCAAAACCTGGATTCAACCCCTTTGCGTCTTTGCGCCTTTGCGTGAGAAATCTAAATCACTCACGCAAAGACGCAAAGGGTTGAGCCTTCTACTTCGAGGGCGGGCCGAGCCATTCGGTAAGGGTGGGCTTCATGGCGTCGGCCCACGCCTGATAGCCTTTGTCCGTGAGGTGCAGGCCGTCGTCCGTCATGCCGTCGTATAACTTGCCGTCTTTGTCTGCCAGCCTGTCGTTGATGTTGAGAAATTTGATCCTTCGACCGTCGGCGAATTTGGCGATGCGGCTATTGATCCTGTTAATCGTGGGCATCAAGGCGGTGCTGCCGTCAGTGTTCCGAGGGGTAATCCCCACCAGCAGGATTTTGGCCCTGGGGGCTTTTTCGCGCAGGGCTTTCAGGCACGCCTTAACTCCATTCGAGATATCCTTGACGAGCGCCGCGTCACTGCCTTTGACAGGGTCGGGGCCGACGTTGTTTGTGCCAATTAGTAAGACTATGACTTTCGGATTGACGCCTTCGAGTTCCCCGTTCTGGACGCGGTAGAGCACGTTCTGCGTGCGGTCGCCGCCCGCGCCGAAGTTCGCGGCCTTCCAGCCGCCGAAGTTCTGTTCCCAGTTGTCTCGATGCGTCGCCTCCCACCTGCGCGTGATGGAGTCGCCCTCGAAATACAGGTCAATGCTGCCCCTCTTCGCCTTTTCTAACAATTCTAGGTGCTTGGCTCTCCACGTCGCGTCGTCGTTACGCGCCGCAGGCTTATCGGCGCGACTCGTCGTCTGCCCCAGAGAGACGCCGGACGCGTAGGCGAGCGCGGCCAGGATAAAAAGAACTGTGAATGATCGTGCCATAATATAAAGTCCTGAATCGGATTCGGCGTAGAAGATTAGTAATCAGTAATCAGTTAAAACCATCTTTCTGTTACTTATCACTTATTACTGTTTTTAAGATGATTAAATTTAGTCAGGCCGTAACGGGCATGTCAACGGGAGGAGAACGTGAGACGAAAAGCTTTATGAGAAGATGTTTGATTCGTTCCGGCGCTGGATTCCGCGTTAGTAAGTAGGCGGGTGCCGGCGAATCGCTTTGAGCGAAAGACGTAAGTTTGATAAGGAGACTCGCCATGAAAAAGGCTGTATACGCATCCCTGTTGATTGTCCTGGCGCTCGGCGGCTTTCTCTACGCGCGCTCTCTTAACCGTCCCGCGGTCAAAAATGATGAGGGCAGCGAAGCGAGCCCGCCTGCGGAGCGTTGGGAGTATTGCACGGTCAGCAAGGCCGGCTACACGGCGTCGAACCGCGGCGGCGCGTACTGGATAAGTTACTTCAGGGACGCTGGCGTCGAGATTGTCGAAGTGGAAGAACGGGCCTCGGAGCAGCAGGGCTCGGCCGTCGTGAAGGCGATAGCCCGCTTGGGCAACGAGGGCTGGGAGATGGTGGGCCAGGCGGACTTGCCCGTCAAGGCGGGCAGGGTCGAAGCCATCTATTTCAAGCGGCGCAAGCCGTAGTCAGGCTTGGAAGGCGGAAGGCTTCTTAAATTAAATGGCGGGAAAAGCGGACAGGTCGAGCGCCGTTCGGTTTGCACTCTACGCGGTCGTCGCGCACGCTGCGGTCGTCGCCCTGCATTCGACGGCGCACGAAATCCTGGGAGTTAAGGCAACGCCCGCGCAGCTGGTTTTCATCGTCGCGATCATCATGGCCGCGCCGCTCGTCGCGGGCCTGCTGCTCTGGCGTGGAAAAGAGAGAGCGGGCGCGCTGTTGCTCATCTGCTCAATGCTGGGCGCGCTCGCCTTCGGAGTCTATTACCACTTCGTTGCGGACACAGCAGATCACGTCTCGCACGTCGCACGCATGTCTCCCGCAGGCTGGGCCGTAGTCTTCCAGGCGACTGCGCTCCTGCTCGCGCTCGTCGAAGCCCTCGGCGCGTGGGCCGGATGGTCTGTGCTGAAAAAGGTTCGGTGAAGACTTTTCAAAACTCAAGAGACCAAATCACTCAACCCCTTTGCGGCTTTGCGCCTTTGCGTGAGATGGTTTTGGATTTTCACGCAAAGGCGCAAAGAATTGAATCTGTGATGAACACTAAATTCGCTAAGCGCGTCTTTT
>DATFCB010000792.1:0-2233 GCA_035253525.1 Pyrinomonadaceae bacterium
AAGGCTGGAAAGCCCATCCTCGATTATGAAGGGAAGCCGATTGGTGAAAAGGGATTAGTATTTTTTAATGCTAAGGACCAATCCGTGCAGGCCGTGGCCGGCGACGGCGAGGGCGTGATTATTCTAAATGAGGTGACTCAAGAACAGGCGGAGCAACTGTATCGAAAAATTCAGAGCTTTCAGCAAGACCCGAATAAGCTGACGCTGCCTCAGTTGAAAGAGGTGCTTGATTATGCGCGCGAAGATTTACGGCTGGGCGATATGTACAACTCCACGCGGTCATTCGTGAAGGCGAAGATGACGCCGGCCATGCCGGGTGAAGTGTCAAGCGCGGGGGGAAATGAGATAGAGGCTTATGGTTTGAAGAAGAGGGACGACCGTGACGTGTGCTACGCTGTTTATGTGCCAGGGAATTTTGTCTTTGAAGGGCCGGCCGCAACTCCGCAGGTTTTTGCAAACGGCGGTGTGATCGTGAAGCAGGGCGGAGAGTATCGCGGTGTGCAACCGGATATCTTTGTGCGGACCTACCGGCTGCAAGACGGGCGGCCAATCACTTCCGTCAACGACGACCTGAAAGTGTGGAGTAAGCGTGTTTAAGCGGGAGGCCAGCCGAATCAACTCGCCTTGGTCCGGCGACTGTTGGAACATGCGGATTTGCTCGATCTGTGTCTATGCGACCCGATGAGTCTTTCACCACGGGCTGCTTCTCGACACGTTGCTAAACTTTCCCACTTTACTTAGCATCTCACCATCGGTTGTCATACACAAAAATTACGGGAGAGCCCGAGAGAGGCAGGGCGTTCGAGTTGAAGAAGAGTGCGCCGCGCGTGGCCGCGTCGAGCTATTTGAACACGGTGCCGCTGGTGTGGAGTTTTACAGAAGGGGCGAGGCAGCGCGAGGTCGAGTTGGTGTCCGATACTGCGCCTGCGAGGTGCGGTGACATGCTGGCGCGCGGCGAGGTGGAGGCGGCGCTCGTGCCCGTCATAGAGTACCAGCGCATCCCGGAGCTACTGGTCGTGCCGGACGTTTGCGTCGGCTCGCGCAAGAGCGTGCGCAGCGTCGTGCTCGTGATGAAAGACAGCCTCGGCGGCCTGAAGGACGTGCGCAAGGTCGCTCTCGACACTTCGTCGCGCACGTCCGCCGCGCTGATTCGCGTCATCTTCCGCGAGTTCGTCGGAAGCGAGCCGTTGTGGATGGATAGTGCGCCGGACGTGGCCTTGATGCTCGAAGCGGCGGACGCGGCGTTGATTATAGGCGATCCGGGGATGACCTTTTCGCGGCGTGGCGTAGTTGTGTATGATCTGGCCGAACTCTGGCGCGAGCAGACGGGCCTGGGGTTCGTCTTCGCCATGTGGATGGCGCGCGAGGGCGACGAGGAGCGCGTGCGGCGAGTTGATTTCGCGGGCGCGCGCGACGAGGGTTTGGCGCACGTCGAAGAGATCGCCGCCGCGTACAGCCCCTCTGTCGGCCTGCCGCCCGACGAGATAAAGAAGTATCTGCTCGAAAACATCTCGTTCGAGCTGAACGAGGAGATGCGCGCCGGCCTGAACCTCTTCTACAGGCTGGCCGCGAAGCACGGCGTTGTCCCCGAAGCCAGACCTTTAAGGATGATCGGCGAGTAGTCACCCGAACATCCGTCGCGGGGTTGACTCATGGCACAGTTAAACCTCCCCATCTCCCAGGACGAGCCCGAGATAGACTTCGCCACGCTCGACCTCTTGCCTTACGGCATCGTCGTCGTTGACGAAGCTGGCACAGTTCTCTACTACAACGCGCGCGAGGAGCAGATTGCCGGGCGGCGGCGCGAGGACGTGCTGGGCCGAAATTTTTTCTCGGAGATAGCCCCTTGCTCACAGGTGCAGGAATTCTACGGGCGCTTCAAAGAGACCATGCACCGCGCCGGCCTCGTCGCGGACTTCCACTTCCACTTCCCGTTTCCGGGCCGCCCGCGCGAGGTCGAGATCACGCTGACGAGTTTTCAGAAGGACGGCGCTAACCTGTGCCTGATCTCCGTCAGCGACGTGACGGAGAAGGACGTGCTGCGCGAGCACCTGATGAGGGGCGAGCGGCTGCGCGAGGTCGGCGAGGTAGCTGCGGGTGTGGCCCATAACTTCAACAACATCCTGACGGTGATTCGCGGCAACGCCGAGTTGCTCATGACCTTGCTGCCCGAAGGCGACTTCGCTCACCAGCGCGTGGAGAAGATTCTACAGGCGGCCGAGGACGGCGAGCA
>DATFCB010000793.1:0-5730 GCA_035253525.1 Pyrinomonadaceae bacterium
CTGCACTTCTGAGAGTGCCGCAAGCCGTATCGCAGGCTTCATGTAATCGGAGAAGGTGAGGAACGTGCCGCCGTAAGGAATCAGCCCGCCGTTAAGGCTGATGCCCGTCATGGTCGCGCCCATCGCGTGCTCGCGCACGCCGAAGTGCAGGATGCGCCCGCCGTAAGAGCCCGCCTGGAAGCTGCCGCCGTCTTTGATGTCCGTGTTGGTCGAAGGGCCGAGGTCGGCCGAGCCGCCGATGAGCATGGGCATGTGGGGGGCGAGCGCGTTGATAATTTCGCCGGATGCTGCGCGCGTCGCCACGGGCTTCGCGTTCTCAAACGAAGGAAGTTTCTCTTCCCAGCCTGTGGGCAATTCACCGCTCATGGTCGTGCGCCACGCGCCTCCCAAATCCGCGTTCGCTTGCTCGTAGCGTTCGACGAGCGCGTTCCACTCCTCCTCCTGGCGTGCGCCGCGCTCCACCACTTCGCGGTAATGTGCCAGCGCTTCGTCGGGGATGTAAAACTGCTTATCTTCGGGCCAGCCCAGGCGTCGCTTGGCCTCGCGCACGGCCTCCTCGCCGGGAGCGTCGGAGTGGGCCTTGCGCGTGCCCTCGGTCGGCAGGCTGTAGCCGATGACGGTCTTGACGGAGATGAGCGACGGGCGATCCGTTACACCTTGCGCCTCTTGAATCGCGCGCTCGATGGCTTCGAGGTCGTTGCCGTCCTCGACGGTGGAAGTGTGCCAGCCGTAAGCCTCAAAACGTTTTGGCACATTTTCGGTGAAGGCCAGGTCCGTGGAGCCTTCGATGGTGACGCGGTTGTCGTCGTAGAAGTAGATGAGCTTGCCGAGCTTCAGGTGACCGGCGAGCGAGGCGGCCTCACTGGCGACGCCTTCCATCAGGTCGCCGTCGGAGACGATGCTGTAGACGTAGTGGTCTATCAGAGGGAACTCTGGTTGGTTGAACTTGGCGGAGAGGTGCGCCGCGCCCATCGCCATGCCGACGCCGTTGGCGAAGCCTTGCCCGAGCGGCCCCGTGGTGATCTCGCAGCCGGGGGTGAGCACGTTCTCCGGGTGCCCGGCAGTCTTCGATCCCCACTGGCGGAAGCGTTGCAGTTCTTCGAGTGGGAGGTCGTAGCCGGTCAGGTGGAGGAGCGCGTAGAGCAGCATCGAGCCGTGGCCGGCCGAGAGCAGGAAGCGGTCGCGGTTGGGCCATTTCGGGTTGCGCGGATTGTGGCGCATGACGCGCGTCCAGAGCAGGTAAGCCAGCGGCGCGCAGCCCAGAGGCAGCCCCGGATGGCCCGACTCGGCCTTCTGCACGGCGTCGAGCGTGAGCGTGCGAATCGTGTTGATGCAAAGCTGATCCAGGTCGGCGGTCGTGTTCGTTTCCTTCCGGGGAGTCGCGCTCATTTGAAAGTTCCCTCTCTTTGCTAGATTATTCCAAAACTCAATCTACAGATTGACTCAACCCCTTTGCGTCTTTCCGCCTCCAGCGTGAGTGGTTCTTATTTTTCACGCAAAGGCGCAAAGACGCAAAGCAAGGCTCGCGGGCTTGAAACGCGCCTTAGGTATTAAAGAGGCGCGCGTAAAGTTGCTCGTGGCGTTCGAGGCCCGCGCGGTAGCGCGCGTGGGCATTCATGTCCGGCTCGAAAGTCTGAACTGTCGGTGCTTCGGCGTCCGCTATGCTTTTTAACTTGCCTGTCGCCTCTAAAGCAAGCAGCGCGGCCCCGCGGCTCGAAGCTTCGGTTGCGTCTGCGCGGTGGAGGGGCCTTGCGAGCACGTCCGCGAGCATCTGCGGCCAGACGTTTGAAGCCGCGAGCGCGCCGCCCGAGGCGACTATCTCTGCGCCGGGCGCGAACGGTTCCAGCGCGCGGGCCACGAGGGCGAAGCGGTAGGCGATTGCCTCCATCGCGGCGCGCAGGATGTCGCTCGGGCGCGTGTGCATCGTCAGCCCCAGAATCGCGCCGCGCGCCGTAGGGTTCCAATTCGTGCTGCGCTCGCCCGCCCAGAAGGGCAAGACGGTCAGGCCGTGCGCGTCCGGCTTCATGGCGGCCAACGCTTGCTCCGTCTCTTCCGCGCGCGCGCCCAACCTGAGCGCGTCTGCCATCCAACTGAAGAGCCCTCCGCCGTCAGAAAGAGCGCCGCCTGTCAGAACGCGCGAGCGGTCAGCGCGGTAGCACCAGAGCGCAGAGGGCAGGGGCGCGGGCGGCTCGCCCTCCCACATGACGCGCATCGCGCCGGAGGTGCCGATCATCAGCGCGGCGCGCGCGCGCGTGGTGCACCCGACCCCTATGTTGTTGGCCGCCCCGTCGCCGATTGCCGGGAACCATTGCGCGTCGCGAAGCGTGGGCCAGCGGCGCGCGTATGCGTCCGCCAATTTGCCGAGCGGAGCGCGCGTCTGCGCGAGCGCGGGCATTTGCTCGGGACGGACGCCCGTGGTCTCTAAAAGCTCTCCGTCCCAGAGGCACGAGCGCAAGTTCAGCATTCCCGTCCCCGAAGCCATTGAGACGCTTGCCGTCGGCTCGTCGAAGAAGTGTGCGGAGAGCAGTTCACCGAACGACATCCAGCGGCGCACGCCGTGAAAGATTTCGGGCCGCTCCTCCCTCAGCCAGAGCAGCTTGGCGGGCCAGTAGCTGGGGTGAAAGCGGCAGCCCGTACGCGCGTGAGCGTCCGCTTCGTCCCGCTGCCGCTTCAACCTTTCCGCGTGGCGCGCGGCCCGCGTGTCGGCCCAGCCGAAGACGGGCGTCAGCGGCTCGAAGCGGTCGTCCGCGCCGACGAGGCTGTGCCAGAAACAGGAGACGGCGACCGCTTCAATCCGCGCGCCGCGCCCCGTGGCGTGTGCGACGACGGCGTCAATCACCTGCACGGTTTGTTCGATTGCTTCCCTTGCGTCCAACTCAGCGCCGCCGTCCGCCGTAGTCTCAAGGCCGCGCACCACGCGCGCCTGCGTGCCCTCTACTTCCGCCCCGCGCGCGTCGTAGAGCGCGCCGCGCACGCTCGACGTGCCTATGTCGAGCGCGAGGACGAGCGGCGTCTCCGTGCCGGAAGGTTTGCGCGTTGCGGTGTTCAAGTCGGCACTCATCATAAGACATCCCGGAGGGATGACGGAAATTAGCTGGTGGTGAAACCATCGGCTCCCACACAGTTTATTAGTTCGCCTTCATAGCCGTCGCTTAATTATTCATATCTCTTAAAAGCGTGTGCGCCTGACTGCGGTGCTATACTCTTCGCACTTTCATCATGGAGAGGTTTACGTAGAGTGTCTGACCTCCTGGCGGCGCGCTCGCAGATGGCGATGTCGCTGGCCTTCCACATCATCTTCGCGGCCGTCGGCATCGCGATGCCGCTCTTGATGGTCATCGCCGAGTGGCGCTGGCAGCGCACGCGCGAAGAGGTCTACTTGATACTCGCCAAACGCTGGGCCAAGGGGACGGCTATCCTCTTCGCCGTCGGCGCTGTCTCGGGCACCGTGCTCTCCTTCGAACTCGGCCTCCTGTGGCCGCAGTTCATGAACTACGCGGGCGCGATCATCGGGATGCCTTTCTCGCTCGAAGGCTTCGCCTTCTTCACCGAGGCGATTTTCCTGGGGATTTACCTTTACGGCTGGGACCGCGTGCGGCCACGCGTGCACCTCGCCGCAGGCGCGCTCGTCGCACTCTCCGGCGTCCTCTCCGGCGTCTTCGTAGTTATCGCCAACGCATGGATGAACAGCCCGACGGGTTTCGAGATAGTTGACGGCCGCCCCGTCAACATTGACCCGGTTGCGGCGATGCTCAACCCCATGGCGCTCTCGCAGACGCTGCACATGGCGCTCGCCGCTTACGCCGCGACGGGCTTCGCGGTCGCGGGCATACACGCGCACCTGCTCTTGCGCGACCGCAAGAACCAGTTTCACAGGCGCGCGCTCTCCATAGCGCTCCTGGTCGGGGGCGTCGCCGCCCTGCTCCAACCTTTGAGCGGCGACTTGAGCGCGCGTGCGGTCGCGGAGCACCAGCCCGTCAAACTCGCCGCGCTCGAAGGTCAGTTTAAGACGGAGCGGGGAGCGCCGCTGCGCATCGGCGGCATCCCGGACGAAGAGGCGGGCGAGACGCGCTACGCGATTGAGATTCCGTACGCCCTGAGTCTACTGGCTTTTCACGACGCAGACGCGGAGGTCAAAGGCCTGGAGGCTTTCCCGCGCGACCAGTGGCCGAACGTTTTGATAGTTCACATTGCGTTTCAAGTCATGGTCGGGATGGCGGGGCTGATGATGGTGGTCACGCTCTGGGCGGCCTGGCGCTGGTGGAAGCGGCGCGGCGCTCTGCCTGATAGCAAGTGGTTTCTGCGCGCGGTCGTGCTGGCCGCGCCCGCCGGGATGATCGCGATTGAGGCCGGCTGGACCGTGACAGAGGTCGGGCGTCAGCCCTGGATCATTCAAGGCGTGATGCGGACGAAAGACGCCGTCACGTCCATGCCCGGCCTCGTTGTGCCATTTATAACTTTCACTCTGCTCTACCTCTTCCTCGCGGCCATAGTCGTCTGGCTCCTGCTGCGCCAAGTCGCAGCAAGCCCAAAGAAGCAGGGATGAGGGATGAGGGATGAAATAAAAACAGAAGTCTTTACTTCATCCCTCATCCCTCATCCCTCATCCCTTTATTAGGAGGTTCAGTTGTCGCTTGAGTTGCTGGCGGCGGGTGCGATGATCGTGTCGCTGATGTTTTACGCGCTGCTGGGCGGGGCGGATTACGGGGGCGGCGTGTGGGACTTGTTCGCGCGCGGGCGGCGGGCGCGGGCGCAGCGTGAGTTGATCGCGGAGGCCATAGGGCCTGTCTGGGAGGCGAACCACGTCTGGCTGATTCTGGTCCTCGTCATCCTCTTCACGGGTTTCCCCTCGGCGTTCGCGGCCATCGCGACGGCGCTCCACGTGCCCCTCACGCTTCTCCTGATAGGCATCGTGCTGCGCGGCTCGGCCTTCACCTTCCGCACCTACGATTCTGAGCGCGACGAGGTGCAGCAGCGTTGGAGCCGCGTCTTCTCCGTCGCGAGCATCATCACGCCCGTACTGCTCGGCGTGACGTTGGGGGCCATCGCTTCCGGCACAATTAAAGTGGAGAGGGGAGTCGTCGTGAGCGGCTTCTGGCGCTCTTGGCTCGCGCCGTTTCCTTTCGCCGTGGGTTTCTTCGCGCTCGCGCTGTTCGCGTTTCTGGCCGCAGTCTATCTGACCCTGGAGACGAAGGACGAGAAGTTAAAAGAAGATTTCAGGCGGCGCGCGCTGCTCGCGGGCGTAATGGTCGGCGTGCTGGCGCTCACGGTCTTTCTGCTCGCAGGCAAGGGTGCACCGAAGGTCCGCGCAGGGCTGACGGCGAGCGTGTGGGCCTTGCCGCTGCACGCGGCGACCGCAGCGGCGGCCGTCGGAGCTTTCTATTTTCTGTGGAAGCGTAAGTACGCGTGGGCGCGTTTGTGCGCCGCCGCGCAGGTGAGCCTGATTCTGTGGGGCTGGGCGCTGGCACAATTCCCGTACATCGTCGAGCCGGACATCACGATTGCTTCGGCGGCCGCGCCGCCACAGACGCTGCGCCTCCTGCTCGCGGCGCTCGCCATCGGCGCGCTCGTCCTCTTCCCTTCTTTCTACTACCTCTTCCGCGTCTTCAAGCCGTGAAGGCCCCCTCACCGTTTTTATCGTCCCGCAGGGGCGGCGCGACCCGTCTTATTCTTTCTTCTCCCCCGGCTCCCCTTCTTCGAGAGGCGCGAAGGCGGTCCGGCCCTTGAAGA
>DATFCB010000794.1:0-3207 GCA_035253525.1 Pyrinomonadaceae bacterium
CTACTCGAACGGCGGCGACGGGCTTTTGATGGTCAAGTCACTTTAAGTCCGAAGTCCAAAGTCCAAGGCCCAAAGTCAAAAGCGTGTTCTTGACTTTGGGCCTTGGACTTTGGACTTCGGACTTAAAGTGACTTGACCATCAAAAGCCCGTCGCCGCCGTTCGAGTAGTAGCGGGGCAGGCGTTGCGTGACGATGTAGCCGAGGTTGCGGTAGAGCTGCTGCGCGCCCGTGTTGATGGAGCGGACTTCGAGGCGCACCATGCGCACGTCGCGGCGTCGGAAGCCGTCCTCGACTTTTTCCATCAGGCGGTTGGCTATCCCGCGCCGTCTGTGCTCGGGCGCGACGCCGACGGTCGTGACGTGTCCCGTGTGGTCCGGCTCCACCAGTCCGATGATGAAGCCGACCATCGAGCCGCCCTGCGTGACGGCGCGGTACGAGACGGACTCCGGCGCGGTCAGCAGATATTCAAAGGTGTCGCGGCTGTAGGCTTCGCCGTCAACGAAGCAGCGCTGATCCAGCCGCCAGCACTCGTCCAACTGCGTGACGGTCAGGGGCCGCATGTCGTAGCGCACCTCCACCACGCCGGACGCAGCCGCGTCGAGCGCGGTCATAGGCTCCGCCGGCTCCACGCCCTGCGGCCACCACCGCGAACGAAATTTCTTAAGGACAGCCATAAAAAACAGTGATAAGTGATGAGTGATAAGTGATGAGTAAAAGCGCTTGTCTTATCACTTATCACTCATCACTTATCACTAAATTATTAACATGCAATCGCCGTAGCTGTAAAAGCGGTAACGCGCTTCGACGGCGTGGCGGTAGGCGGCGAGTGTGAATTCGCGCCCGGCGAAGGCCGCGACCAGCACGAGGAGCGAGGAGCGCGGCAGGTGAAAGTTCGTCAGCAGCGCGTCAACGGCACGAAACCTGTAGCCCGGCGTGATCGTCAGTTGGGCCAGGCGCGTGCCGGGGCTGACCCGCCCGTCCTCGCCCACGGAAGATTCTAAAGCGCGCGTCGTCGTTGTGCCAATAGCTATTATTCGGTTGCCGCGCTCCCGCGCCTCGTTGACTACGCGGGCAGCCTCCGCGCTGACCTCGCAGCGCTCGGGCGCGACCGCGTGCCTGCTCAAATCTTCCGACCGCACGGGCTCGAACGTGCCGTAGCCGACGTGGAGCGTGACTTCGACCACACGGGCATCGCGCGCGCGTAGCTCGTCCATGACGCGTGGCGTGAAGTGCAGTCCGGCGGTCGGCGCGGCAATCGCGCCGCGCTCGCGCGCGTAGACGGTTTGGTAACGCTCGCGGTCTTCGTCAGGCTGGCCCGCCGCGCGCTTGATGTACGGCGGGAGCGGTGTCCGCCCCAGTTCATCAAGCGCGTCGTCGAGCGCACCCTCGCACTCGAAGCGGACCACGCGTTTGCCTTCTTCCAGCAGTTCGATGACCCGCGCGCCGAGCCTCCCGCCGCCGAACGAGACGCGTTCGCCCGCGTGCAATCTACGCGCGGGCCGCGCCAGGGCTTCCCAGACCAGCGGCTCAAGCTCGCGGACCAGAAAAAGCTCCACGCGCCCGCCCGAAGGCTCGCGCCTGCCCACGAGCCGCGCCGGAAAGACGCGCGTGTTGTTGACGACCACCACGTCGCCCGCGCCGACGTACGAAGGCAGCTCCGCGAACTGGCTGTCGCGCCACTCGCCCCGCCTGCGGTCGAGCAACAGCATACGCGCCGCGTCCCTCTCGACCAGCGGCTCCTGCGCGATCAACTCCTCCGGCAGTTCGTAATCAAAATCCGAGATGAACATAAAGAAGTAATCAGTAATCAGTAATCAGTAGTCAGTAAAAGCTTTTGGCTGATTACTGACTGCTGATTACTGACCACAGCTTTTTACGGCATTGGCGCGATGGCTGCGTCGGCGGCAGAGGGCTTGGGCGGCTCGGCCGGGTGCTCGCGGTGGAAGACGGCGGTCAGTTGCGCGCCGAAGAGCAGAATCAGGCTCGACACATAGCCCCAGGTCAGGACGGCGACGACCGCGCCGACCGAGCCGTAAATCTGGTCATAGTGAAAAAAGTGTAGGCTCCACGCGAAGATGTATTTCGCGGCCTCCCACAGCAGGCCGCCGATGACCGCCCCCGGAATGGTGTCGCGCAGGCTGACGCGTGCGTTCGGCATGAAGCGGTAGACGATGATGAAGAGGATGATGGTGACGAGAATGCTGACGAGCACGAAGACTGCCTGCCAGAAGAAGCTGCCGAAAGTGGCGAGCCAGGTCCAGCGTTCGAGCTGACGCGGCGAGAGTCGCCCGGCCAACTGCTGCACGGCGACGAGCAAGGAGGTGACAAGCACGGAGACAGTCAGCAGCAGGCCGACGACGCCGATCATGCCGACGGTGACGGCGCGCCCGTGGAGGAACGTGCGCGAGGTCGTGTGCCAGATTCGGTTGAGCGCGCGCTCGACGACGGCGAAGACCCAGGAGCCGGCCCAGAGGACGACGACGATGCAGGAGACGATGACGCCCGGCCCTAAATCCGAAAGCGAGCGAATCGTCGTGTCGAGGAAGTCGCCCGAACCGGGGTAAGCCTGCGCGATGCGCCTCAGCATCTCGTTGAGCATCTCGGTCCCGGTAGCCAGGCGCTTGCCGAGCGCGAGCAGCAGAATCAGGGCCGGGAAGAGCGTGAGTAGGCCGAAGTAGCTCATCGCCGCAGCCGAGGTGAAGAGGTCGTTGTCGTGAAACTGGTGGAAGGAATGGGCCAGCATCGTGCGCCACGGCGCTTTGTTGCGCACGCCGAAGGATTCACGCGAGAAGGATGATTGCCGACGCATAGGGAAAAACGGGAGTCAGGAATCAGAAGACAGAAGTCAGAATAAAAGAGAATCTATGATAGCCGTCGCAGCCTTAGTCCTTCTGACCCCTGGCTCCCGTCTTCTGACTCCCGACTCCTGACTCCTGTATTCTGCTTTTCGCCACCGCAATCGTGGCGAAGGCTTGGGGCTCGTCGCCTTTGAGGGCGCGGGCCTCGGCCAGGGTCTTGTCAAAATCCAGGTGGGCCATTGTCGCAAAAATTTGGTCAAGACGGAATACTTCCGCTTCGACGCTGAACTCTTCCGCCGCCGCCGCGTTCGCGTCCGCGTCCTCCGCCACGTCGAACGACGAATCGTCGCCCGTGAAATCTTCCACGGAGTTTGCGGCCTCGATTGTTTTCGCGAGCAGCCCCCAGGCG
>DATFCB010000795.1:0-4380 GCA_035253525.1 Pyrinomonadaceae bacterium
GCACGCCCGTCAGCAGGTAAAAGAAAGAGCTGTGGTTGTCCGTCGCGAGATAAACCCCTTGCGCGACCAACTCCCGCCAGGCGAAGACCTGTGACGCGAGAAAGCCCAGGCCGAAGAGAAACGTCAACAAGAGCCAGCGGACGTACCCCTTATCACTCCCAGCTTTCAATGACCTGCGCGCCGCCTCGAACGTCAGACTGCTCAAGAGAATCAACCCTGTGCTCAGCCAGAGCAGGCGCGGCGTCTCAAGTGGCGGCCACTTTTCTCCCGACGAGAGGGTGATGTAGGAGGCGATCATCGCCGCGAACATCATGAAAATGGCCGCGATTAAAATCCAGAGCGTGAGGCGGTACGGCTTCGGCGAGAAGCGCTGCGCCCCGTCCTTTTTTTTACCCCCGTCTCCGCCGCCGCCCGGCCCTTTGCCGTTATGCCCGTTCTTCCCCGGCGGAGTCCCACCGACGCCGACCCTGGTCTTCTGCTTGAAGCGCTCAGTGCTTGTGACCGTCGTGACCATCGCCGCTACTTACCTCTGAACTACTGCCGACCGGGTCGGCTTCGGTCTGCATGACGTAATCGTTGGGCGCGCCCGGCACGGCGAACTCGTACGCCCCACGGTAGACGACCGGATGCACGCCCGCGAAGTTGTCGTGCGGCGGCGGCGAGGTCGTGTTCCATTCGAGCGTGGTTGCCTCCCAGGGATTGTCGCCCGCCTTCTTCCCCTTGAACAGACTCCAGAGGAGGTTGAAGAGGAAGAGGAACTGCGTGAAAAACGTGATGACGGCCGCGACCGTGACGAAGAGGACGAGCGGGTGCAGGCTTTCGAGGAAGCCGTAAATCTGCTGGCCGTTCTCGGCGAAGCGCGAGTAGCGGCGCGGCATCCCGACGATGCCCATGATGTGCATCGGGATGAAGATGGCGTAGACGCCGACGAAAGTTATCCAGAAGTGTATGCGGCCGAGCCGCTCGCTCATCATCTTCCCGAACATCTTCGGGAACCAGAAGTAGATTCCGGCGAACATCCCGAAAATCGCCGCCACCCCCATCACGAGGTGGAAGTGGCCGAGGACGAAGTAGGTGTCGTGCATCGGCAGGTCGAGCGAAGTCTGGCCCAAAACGAGGCCGGTGATGCCGCCCGCGACGAAGAGCGAGACGAACCCGAGCGCGAAGAGCATCGGGACCGTGAAGCGAATCTTCGCGCCCCAGAGTGTGCCCAGCCAGTTGAAAGTCTTGACGGCCGAAGGCACGCCGATGCTCAAAGTAAGAATCGAGAACGCCATCGCCGAGTAGGGACTCATGCCGCTGATGAACATGTGGTGGCCCCAGACGAAGAAGCCCAGGAGGCCGATGGCGAAGATGGCGAAGACCATCGCGCGGTAGCCGAAGACGGGTTTGCGCGCGAAGGTCGAAAGGATGTGCGAGGTCGCGCCCATGCCGGGGAGGATTGCGATGTAGACCTCCGGGTGGCCGAAGAACCAGAAGAGGTGCTGCCACAGGATAGGCGAGCCCCCAGAGTGCGGCTGCACGATGTCTTTGATGAAGAGGCCCGACGGCACGAAGAAGCTGGTGCCTGCGTTGCGATCCAGGTAGAGCAGCACGCCCGCCGCGAGCAGGACCGGGAAGGCCAGGAGCGCGAGCACGGCCGTCGTGAACCAGGCCCAGCACGTCAGCGGCATGCGCATCAAAGACATCCCCTTCGCGCGCATGTTGATGAGCGTCGTGATGAAGTTCAGAGCGCCGAGGAGCGAGCCGACACAGAAGATAGCTATGCTGACGATCCAGAGGTTCATCCCGGCCGCCTGCCCCGGCCCCGCGCTCGGGATGGCGGAGAGCGGCGGGTACGCCGTCCAGCCGCCGATGGGCGCGCCCTCGTAGACGAAGAACGACATGACGAGGACGACGAAGCCGACGAGCGTGACCCAGAACGAGAGCATGTTGAGCACGGGGAAGGCCATGTCTTCGGCACCGATTTGAATCGGGAGGAAGTAGTTGCCGAAGCCGCCCTGTGGGGCCGTCGTCAGCACGAAGAAGACCATCATCGTGCCGTGTATAGTCAGAAAGGCCAGGTACTGGTCGGGCTTGATGAGTCCTATGATCGGCCACTCCATGTCCGGCCACGTGAGGCTCATGCGCATCAGGATAGAGAGAATCATCCCGACGAACACCGCGACCAGCGCGAGCGTCAGATATTGCACGCCGATGACCTTGTGGTCGAGGCTGAAGATGTACTTTCGTATAAAACTCTTCGGCGGCTCGTGGCGGTGCACGACCTCTGCCCCGTGGCCTTCATGGACCGTCGTTTCGTCTGCCATCAGTCGTCTCCTAGGGCTGGAAAGAGTTAACTAGTATGACTTGCCGAGCTTCGTCCCGTTCGCGTCGTAGACCACGCCGACCTCGTAAGCGCCCATCATCTCGTTGAGCTTGCTCTGGA
This sequence comes from Pyrinomonadaceae bacterium, assembly GCA_035253525.1. Classification (GTDB taxonomy): domain Bacteria; phylum Acidobacteriota; class Blastocatellia; order Pyrinomonadales; family Pyrinomonadaceae; genus QHXM01. The sequence goes on from DATFCB010000795.1 coordinate 2,429, forward strand.
ACTCGGCCTTCGGGACCGCCATCAACTCGCGGTGCTGCGCCTCGGGCAGGACGAGCAGCGTGCCCTTCATGCTGAAGTGGTTCATCCCGCACAACTCCGCGCAGGCGAGTTGGAACTGGCCCGCGCTGGTCGGCGTGAAGTGGACGCGAATCGCCATGCCGGGCACAAGGTCCTGCTTGAAGCGTAACTGCGGAACCCAGAAGCTGTGCGTCACGTCCTTCGAGCGAAGAATCAATTCGACCGGGCGGTTGACGGGGACGACGAGCGTCGTCGTCGTCAGGTCATCCTTTGAGGCGGGGTCGCGGCCGTCGAGCCCTATGTAGTTCTGCTCCTCGTCGCGTATGAGCGTCGGGTCTGTGCGGCCGAACTTGCCGTCGGGACCGGCGTAGTGCATGTTCCAGGCGAACTGCTGCGCGACGACCTCGACCTGGAAAGAGCCGGCCGGGGCGTTGTTGAAGTGGAGTTGCGCCCAGACTCTTTGGCCCATCACGGCCAGCCCGATGAAGATGGCCGCAGTGATCACCGTCCAGATCATCTCCAGGCGGTTGTTGCCGTGCGAGTAGACGGCGCGCTCCTCTTTGTTGCGACCGCTCCCGAAGCGCCAGACCGCGTAGCCGAGGCCGACCTGCGCCGCGACGAAGGCGATGCCGACGACGATGATCGTAATCATGAATTGCCGGTCAATCCCCGGCGCGTGTTCCGTGATGGCCGTTGGGAACCACCAGCCGCTGAAGAACAGCACCACCGAGGCGAGCGTCAAGACCCAGATCACAACACCTAGAGCGCGACCCATTGGCAAGTCTCCTTTGAGGGATGAGGGATGAGGGATGAGGGATGAATGAAAAGAAAGACCGTTCTTATTTCATCCCTCATCCCTCATCCCTCATCCCTGGTTTAAGACCATCAATCCAAACAGCAGCGGCAGATAGAGCACGGAGGCGAGGAGGAGTCGCCGCGCCTGCTGCCTTGATTTAGAGAGCGCAGCCGAGAGGCTGCTGAACAGGAAAAGCAGGCCGAGCGCGACGGCCCCGTACAAATAGACGCGCCCCGAAATCCCCAGCGCCGTCGGGAGCAGGCTGACGGGCAGAAGCATCAACGTATAGGCGACGATCTGCTGCCCGGTAACGCGTCCCTCCGGCTCGACCACGGGGAGCATGCGTATGCCTGCGCGGCCGTAGTCCTCCCGGTACATCCAGGCGATTGCCAGAAAATGCGGGAACTGCCACAGGAACAGAATGCTGAAGAGCACCCACGCGCCCGCCGTCACCTCGCCCGCCGCGGCGGTCCACCCCATCAGCGGCGGCATCGCGCCGGGGAATGCGCCGACGACCGTCGAGAGCGTCGTGCGCGTCTTGAGCGGTGTGTACATGAAGAGGTAGCCGGCGACGACCGTCAGCCCGAAGAAGGCGGTCAGCGGGTTGACCAGGACAGCCAGGTAAACTTCGGCGAGCAGCGTCAGCCCCGCGCCGAAAAGAAGCGCCTCGAACGCGGAGAGTTTTCCAGAAGGCAGCGGCCTCGTCATCGTCCGCCGCATCAGGGCGTCGAGGTCGCGCTCCATGTACTGATTGAGCGTCGCGATTCCCGAAGAGAGCAGGGCGATGCCGAACATCGCGTGAGCGAAGCGCACGTAATCAACGCCGCCCCTCGCGCCCAGGCAGAAGCCAGCGGCCGCTGTCAGGACAATCAGGAAAGTGATGCGCGGCTTGGTCAGCTCGACGTAAGCGAGCGCGCGCTCGCGCCTGGATAACTCTGTGGCGGCCCGCGACTCGGCCACCCCGCCGGGGTTCAACTCAATCGCCACGCTTTTAATTAAGACTTCCGATTTCACCTTGAAGATTCCAGAGTACGAAAATTAAAAGATATGCTTCAAAACTCAAGCTACCCGTTGACTCAACCCCTTTGCATCTTTGCGCCTCCAGCGTGAGTGGTTTTTATTTTTCACGCAAAGGCGC
>DATFCB010000796.1:0-7876 GCA_035253525.1 Pyrinomonadaceae bacterium
CGCAGACCGCTAACCCGCGCAGCACGTCCAGAATTTGATTTGACCGCGATGCATCTTCGGTGTTATTTTATGCATCTATGCAACACTTATGCAAATAAATTGCATAAGAGAGGGCTTATGCAGAAAGAGACGCGGCAGCAGAAAATATTGAGTTTGATTCGCGCCAAGCGGATTGGGACGCAGGACGAGTTGACGACGCATCTTGAGCGGGCGGGCTTCCCGGCGACACAATCGAGCGTCTCGCGCGACCTGGTCGAGCTGGGCGTCGTCAAGCACCGTGGCTTTTACGCGTTGCCGCGGAGCACGAACGGCGCGGCGGCGCGCGGGCTCTTGAGTCTGGACACGGCGGGCGACGTGCTGGTCGTGGCGAAGTGCGAACCCGGGATGGCCTCCGCGATTGCGGTCGAAATTGACCGCGCCGCCATTAACGAAATCGTCGGCACGCTCGCCGGCGAAGACACCATCTTCATCGCCGTCAACGAGCAGAAGGCGCAACGCGCGGCGATCAGGAAAATCTGGGACCTGTTTGGGTGAAAAAAGTGGTCAGTGGTCGGTGGTCAGTTAAAACAACAGATTTCCAACTGACCACCGACTACCGACCACTGACCACTAATAAGATGACTGAGAAGAAAATCAAAAAAATCGTTCTGGCTTATTCGGGTGGGCTCGACACCTCTGTGATGCTGCGTTGGATCAAAGAGCGTTACGGGTGCGAGGTCGTCTGTTACTGCGCGGACGTGGGCCAGGGCGAGGAGTTGGACGGCCTCGAAGCGAAGGCGCGCGAGACGGGCGCGTCTAAGCTCTACGTGGAGGACTTGCGCGAGGAGTTCGTGCGCGAGTACGTCTGGACAGCGCTGAAGGCCAACGCGGTTTACGAGGGCGTATACCTCCTGGGCACGTCGCTGGCGCGGCCCGTGATCGCGAAGCGGCAGATAGAGATCGCGCGGCGCGAGGGTGCGGACGCGGTGGCCCACGGCGCGACCGGCAAGGGCAATGATCAGGTGCGGTTTGAATTGACCTACTACGCGCTGGAGCCGGACATCAAAGTCGTGGCCCCCTGGCGCGAGTGGGAGTTCAAGGGGCGCTCGGACCTGATAGCCTACGCCAAAGAGCACAATATCCCCATCACCGCGACGGCCGAGAAGCCATACTCGACCGACCGTAACCTGATGCACATCTCTTACGAGGGCGGCATCCTCGAAGACCCCTGGGCGGAGCCGCCGGCGGACATTTTCCGGCTGACGAAAGCGCCGGAAGAGGCGCGCGCCGAGGCGGAGTATGTCGAGGTAAGCTTCGAGCATGGCGAGCCCGTCTCAATCAACGGCCGCAGGCTAAACCCCGTCGCGTTGCTCGAAGCTCTGAACGAACTCGGCGGCGGGCACGGCATAGGGCGCGTTGATTTGGTGGAGAACCGTTTTGTCGGGATGAAGTCGCGCGGCGTCTACGAGACTCCGGGCGTGACCATCTTGCAGGCGGCGCACCGCGCGCTCGAATCCATCACGCTCGACCGAGAGGTCATGCACCTGCGCGACTCGCTCGGCGTGAAGTTTGCCGAAAGTATTTACTACGGCTTCTGGTTCGCGCCCGAGTTCGAGTTGTTGCGGAAGATGATTGACGAGACTCAGACCCATGTGACGGGCGACGTGCGCCTGAAGCTTTACAAGGGCAACGCGACGGTCGTCGGCCGCCGCGCCCCGCGCTCGCTCTACAGCGAGCGGCTGGCGACCTTCGAGGCCGAAGACATCTACAACCAGCGCGACGCTGAGGGCTTCATCAAGCTCAACGCGCTCCGCCTGAGAACGCAGGCGCGTTTCAGGGATTAGCAGTTCTTTGCGTCTTTGCGGCTTGGCGTGAGTGATTTAAATTTTTCACGCAAAGGCGCAAAGACGCCAAGGGGTTGAGTCAAAAGGTAGCTTGAATTTTGAAATCGTTAGCTGAGGGAATGGCGATGTTGATGACGAAGAGCGTTGAAGCAACTGTGTCGGTGGTCGAGGCGGACAAGATAGGCTCGGCCGCGTCGTTGCTCAATCTGTCGAAGACTGTGGCCGTGGTCGAGAGCGCGGCCGTTGCGCGCGCGGGCGACGTGGTGGTCGTGCGCGCTTTGACGGACAGCGCGACGTATAACCAATTGGAGCTGCCGACCGGGCGCATGGCGAAGATCAATCCGGGCGATGTGCTGGTCGGCGTGCTCGGCCGCCGCCGCGCCCTCAAAGGCTTCGTCGGCGACGTGCCCGCGACAATCAAGGCGGGCGACCGCCTGCACCTCCTCAACATGGGCGGCGTCATAGGCCATTGCACAGGGCATCACTCTTCGCTGAGCGACGCCATCAGCCTCGAAGTTCTTGGGATGGCTGCCGACGAGAGCGGGCGCGTCGTCAACATCGCCGACGCCGCGCTCCCGGTGAGCGAGACTTTGGGCCAGACTGTGCCGCTCGTCCTCGTCGCGGGGACGTGCATGAACAGCGGCAAGACCTACGCGGTGACGGAACTCATCAAGCAGGCGACGCGCGCGGGGCTCCGCGTCGCGGCGGCGAAGCTGTCGGGCGTGGCGGCCTTGCGCGACACGCTCAACATGGCGGACCACGGGGCGATTGCGACCGCCAGCTTCCTGGACTGCGGCCTGCCTTCGACCGTGGACGCGGGCGACCTGGCCCCCGTCGCCAAGTCAATCATCGCGCGGCTGAACGAGAGCGCGCCCGACCTGGTCGTCATCGAACTCGGCGACGGCATCCTCGGCGGCTACTCCGTGGATTCCGTTTTCGAGGACGAAGAGTTGCGCGCGGCGATGGCGGCGCTCGTCTTCTGCGCGTCGGACTACGTCGGCGCGTGGGGCGGCATAGAGCTTTTCCGCAGGCGCGGAATAGAGGTTGACCTGGTCGCGGGCTCCGTCACCGATTCGCAGATGGGCGAGGATTACATAGAGCGCGAGTTCGGCGTGCCCGCGAGCAACGCGCGCCGCGACGGGGCCAGGCTTTTCGAGATCGTGAAAGACAAGGTTTCAAGTTTCAAGTTTCAGGTTTCAAGTTCTACTACGTGACGCATATTTGAGTTGATTGTGAACCTGAGCGAAGAGGAGGCTTTAACTTGAAACCTGAAACCCAGCAACTACGCGTCGGCATTTTCGGCGGGTCCGGCTACGGCGGCGCGGAGCTTCTGCGGCTGCTGTTGATGCACCCGCAGGCGGAAATCGCGCTCGTGACGGCGAACGAGCACGCGGGGAAAGCGGTCGGCGACGTGCATCGGAATTTGTACGGGCTGACGCCGCTCAGTTTCACGACCGCGCCTGAAGATTTGGAGAGCTTGAAGGAACTCGATTTCGTCTTCCTCTCGCTCCCGCACGGGCAGGCGATTGACATCGCGCCGCGCCTGCCGCGAGCGGTTAAGGTGATTGATCTGTCGGGCGACTTTCGGCTGCGCGACCGCGAGACGTTCGAGCACTTTTACAACCGCGAGCACACGGCGATGGACGCGCAAGGGGAGTTCGTTTACGGCCTGACGGAGACGAACCGCGAGGCAATCAGGCGTGCGAGCCGCATCGGCAACCCGGGCTGTTTCGCGACGGCCACGCTCCTGGCGCTCGCGCCGCTCGTCGCCAACAATCTGATTGAGGGGCGCGTGATCGTTGACGCGAAGACCGGCTCGTCGGGTTCTGGCGCGAAGGCTGCGGCCAACACGCACCACCCGCAGCGCACGAACTCTTTTTACGCGTACAAGCCTTTCACTCACCAGCACGTGCCGGAGATAGAGCAGGAGCTGCGCGCCGTCGGCGATTGGACGAGCGAGCTGGTCTTCATGACGCACAGCCTGCCCGTCGCGCGCGGCATCTTCGCGTCCGCTTACGTGGAGATGAAAGACGCGTTGGACACGGCGGAAGTCCGCGCTCTCTTCGCGGACTTTTACAAAGACTCTTTCTTCGTCCGGCTCGTACAGGGCTCGCCCGACATCAACTGGGTGAAGACGACCAACTTCTGCGACCTCGGCCTGGCCGCGCGGGGCCGCCAGCTCGCAGTCTTCTCTGCGATTGACAATCTGGTCAAAGGGGCCGCGGGCCAGGCCGTGCAGAACATGAATTTGATGGCGGGCCTCGACGAGAAGACGGGCCTGATTCTGACGGGAAGCAATCCATGAGCAATGAGCCAAAAAACAGCTTCAATGTCGCGCCGGTGAAACCGGCCATCACTTCGGACGTGCTCGACCGAATTGACATTCGTGTTGGCACAATCGAGGCGGTCGAAGAGGTGCCGAAGTCAAAGACGCTCGTCAGGCTCACGGTCAGCTTCGGCGATCACAAGCGAGTTATTCTCGCGGGGCTTAAACAGGAGCGGGAGAACCCGCGGGAGATTGAAGGACGGCAGGCACTGTTCGTGGTGAATCTTGAGCCGAAGCATTTGATGGGCCAGATTTCCGAGGGGATGTTGTTCGACATAGGGTACGCGGACGGCATCATGCCCGTCCTGGCCGTCCCGGAGAAAAGCGTGCCCGACGGCGCGCGCGTAGGATGAAAATGAGCACGGCGAAAATTTCAACAAGTGTAGAGTCGAGCGAGGAGCGCTTTCAACTCGCGACGTACAAAAAGATGCCGCTCGTGGCGGCGCGGGGCGCGGGCGTGTGGCTGTTCGACGCGGAGGGCGAGCGCTATCTGGACCTCTACGGCGGGCACGCCGTGGCCGGGACGGGCCACTGCCACCCGCGCGTCGTCGCGGCCATAAAGGAGCAGGTGGAAGCTCTGCTCTTCTACTCGAACCTGGTCTATTCGGAGGTGCGCGCGCGCGCTGCGGAGAAGTTGGTCTCGCTCGCGCCCGCGTCCATTACGAAAGCATTCTTCTGCAATTCGGGGACGGAGGCGAATGAGAACGCGATGCGCATGGCGCGCATGGCGACCGCTCGGGAGAAGATCATCACTTTCACGGGGAGCTTTCACGGGCGGACGGCCGACGCCATCAGCGCGACCGGCCTGGGCAAGTATCGTGAGTTGGGGAAGCCTAACGTGCCGGGCCACCTCTTCGCGGAGTTTGGTGACATCGGAGCGGTCGAACGACTCGCGGATGAAGGGATCGCCGCCGTCATGCTTGAGCCGATTCAGTCTATGGCGGGCGTCCGCATGGCCGATGCGGAGTTTTACAGAGGCTTGCGCGAATTGGCGGACGAACGCGGGATGCTTTTGATTTACGACGAGGTGCAGACGGGCGTCGGGCGTACGGGCGAATGGTTCTTCGCGGGGAGCGAGGCGGGCGCGGGCGTTGTGCCGGACATTATCACGCTCGCCAAAGCGCTCGGCAGCGGCGTCCCCGTCGGCGCGTGTCTCGTCGGCGAGCGCGTCGCGGCGCACGTCAAGGAGAACGACCTCGGCACGACCTTCGGCGGCGGGATGCTGGCGATGGCCGGAGTCAACGCGACGCTCGAAGCGATTGAAGCGGACGCGATGCTCGCGAACGTGAAGGCGGTCGAAAGTTACCTGCGCGAGCGGCTCACTGAAATTCCGCAGGTCGTCGGCGTGCGCGGCCTGGGCTTTCTGCTTGGCCTGGAATTTGAAGAGAAGGCTGGGCCAATTCATCAAGCCCTGCTTGAGCGGCGCATCATCACAGGCACGTCGAGCGACGCGAACGTCTTGAGACTTCTGCCGCCTCTGTGTCTGGGCCGCGAAGACGTTGATTTGTTTGTTGACGCTTTAAAAGCAGTGACGAGTGACAAGTAAAGTTCTTGTCTTAACTCGTCACTTGGCACTCGTCACTTATCACTGTTTTAAAGATGCCCGGAGATTTTCTGACAACTGGAGATTGGACGCGGGCCGAACTGAACGGCTTGATAGAGTCGGCGCTCAAGTTCAAGCGCGGCGGCGAGCAAGAGAAAATGCTCGCGGGCCGCTCAATCGCGCTCGTCTTCTTCAATCCATCTTTGCGGACGCGCGCCTCGATGCAGGTCGGCATCTACGAGCTGGGCGGCAATGCGGTCGTGCTTGAGCCTGGCGGGACGAGTTGGACGCTTGAGCACCGCGACGGCGTGGTGATGGACGGCGACAAGACGGAGCACGTCGCGGAGTTCGTGCGCGTCCTCGGGCGCTACTGCGCCGCCATCGGCGTCAGGACTTTCGCGGCCCTCAAGGACTGGGAGGAGGAGCGGCGCGACCCCGTCCTCGCGGCGTTTGCGAAGTACTCGGACGTGCCCGTCATCAACCTCGAATCGGCCATGCACCACCCGTGTCAGGCGCTCGCGGACATGATGACCGTGCGCGAGAAACTGGGCCAGGGCCGCAAGAAGGTGCTGCTCACGTGGGCCTGGCACCCGAAGCCGCTCCCTATGGCTGTGCCAAATAGCTTCGCGCTGGCCGCCGCGCAGATGGGCCACGACCTCACCATCGCCCGCCCGTCCGGCTACGCGCTCGACGACGAGTTGATGAACGAGATTAAGAGCAAAGCGGAGGGCGCTGGGGGGAGCCTGACGGTGACGCGTGACGTGGACAAGGCGTTCGACGGTGCGGAGGTCGTCTACGCGAAGAGTTGGGGAAGCCGTGACTATTACGGCGCGGCGCACACAGAGATCGCGGCGCGCGCCGTACACCGCGAGAGGTGGATCGTTGACGAAGAAAAGATGGCGCGCACACGCGAGGCAATCTTCATGCACTGCCTCCCCGTGCGCCGCAACGTCATCGTCACGGACGGCGTGATTGATTCGCCCCGCTCGGTCGTCGTGGACGAGGCCGAGAACCGCCTGCACGCGCAGAAGGCAGTCATGGCGAGGTTGCTAGGGCGCAACGCGTAAGAATAATTTCACGCAAAGACGCAAAGGCGCTAAGAAGTCCGCAAAGATGTTGAAGGCTTCTTCGCCTTGCGTGCTTTCTTTGCGTCTTTGCGCCTTTGCGTGAAACATCCCGTGCTCCGAGGATAAGAGATGAGCCAAACACAACCAGGGGTGACGAACCAGATGCGCCTCGACCTCTTGCGCGAGGCGCTGCCGTACATACAGCGGTTCAAGGGCAAGACGTTCGTCGTCAAGCTCTCGGGCAAGGCGACCGAAGACGCCGCGAACCTGGCTTCGCTCTCGGAGGAATTGGCCCTGATGCACCAGGTCGGGATACGCCTCTGCGTCGTGCACGGCGGCGGCAAGCAGTTGACGGAGCTGGCCTCGCAGATGGGTGTGGAGCAGACGATCATCAACGGGCGGCGCGTGACTGACGACGCGACGCTCGAAATGGCGAAGATGGTCTTCGCGGGCAAGATCAATACGGACATTCTGGCTGCGCTCAGGCACAGAGGGGTGGAGGCCGTGGGCCTCTCGGGCGTGGACGGCAACATCGTGCACGCGGAGCGCCGCCCGCCCGGCGAAGTCCTCAACCGCGCGACGGGTGAGCGCGAGCGCGTTGACTTCGGGCACGTCGGCGACGTGGTGGAGATTAACACGCGGCTGCTTTGCGTGCTTTTGGAGCAGAGTTACCTGCCTGTCGTCTCCTCGCTCGGCGCGGACCAGAAGGGAACTGTCTTCAACATCAACGCCGACACGATTGCGGCGGAGATCGCTGTGCGGTTGGGGGCGGAGAAGTTGATTCTGCTTTCCGACGTGGACGGGATTTACCTGCGCACGGGTGAGCCGGAGACGAAGCTCTCGCGGCTGACGATTGACGAGGCCGAAGCGCTGATACGCGACGGCGCGGCCACGGGCGGCATGATCCCCAAGCTACAGAGCATCACGGGCCTCATCCGCCGCGGCGTCCGCAGCGCGCACATCATCAACGGCACCGCACGCAACGCCCTCCTCGCCGAAGTCTTCACAGACGAAGGCACGGGAACGATGATAAATGCGGCATGAGGAGTGATGAATGAGGAATTATAGCTGCTTGCAATTGAATGTAGCCTCAAGAAGAACAGTCTCACGCAAAGCC
>DATFCB010000797.1:0-7377 GCA_035253525.1 Pyrinomonadaceae bacterium
TTCAGGGATGGCGACGGCGGCATGGTTCATGGCTTCGGGAGCCCCCCACGAAAATTTGCCCGATTTTTGCTGGCGTTTAAGATTAGCTACAGGACACCCGCACAGAGACACGGGCGGTCGCACTTCACCAAGCTAGCGGCCATGTTACTCGCGCCCCGAATAGGTGTCAATACTTTTCCACAGGAACTTAACCCGGCGAGCAAGCAGCAGTTGCCTCTTTCTTCTTGAGACGATACGTCAACGCAATGGCCGTGTGAGCGGCGCGCGCCGAGCTTTCCTTAGCCCGGCACTATCCTGATGAGGCGGTTGACGGGGTCGAAGGTGAGACGGAAAGGCCGTAGCGCGTCGCGGCCGAGCAGGACGGGCGAGCCAGCCCTCGCCGTGGGCAATAAATCTGTCGGAATCCCACGTAAAACGAGCGAACCGATACGTATGGTCGCGGGAGGAATCCTGTGCGCGGTGATGCTCCCGCCGGCAAGGTCGCGCACGTCGCCGCGCGCTTTGCCTCTGCCGGGCAGGATTCCCAGAGAGCGTGCGGCATCAATCGTGACGGCGAGGCCGAAGCCGGAGCCTGTGTCTAACAAAGCGCGGCGGCCCCCTTCGAGCATGACGAACGGGCGGCGTCCCTGCCCGTCTGTCAGCCACTGCACAATCGTCCCGTCGGCCGGAAAATTCTCGTTGCGCCTGAGCGGCGTCTCGCGCGGGTCGAAAGCGGTCATCTGCCCGCGCGCCATGTCTATCTCGAAGCCAAGCGGCCCGTAAGCCTCCGTAGGGTCCAACACGCCGTCCACGCCGGGCGCGAGCCGTTCGGTGACGATGAATTGGCCGTTTGCCTGTAGGACGTTCTGTTCGTCGCCGAGCGCGAGGCTGCGAACGATTGCGTTGTAACCGGCGACACTGCCCGCGCCGCTCAAGCCTCCGATCATCACTGGCCGGCCACCTGTTTCACGAACACGCGCTTCAGTCGCTACACGCCTGGAAAGCAGCGACCCGCCCGCGCCCGTATCAATCGCGAAGGTGTAAGGCCCCGCGCCGTTGACCCAGGCGCGGACCAGCAACCCGCGCCCCTCTTCCTCGCTGAAGCGTATGGGGCGCGGGAGACTGCGTTGCGCTGTCGTCGTTTGACTCTGCCGGGCAGACGAATGGGCAGCCCTGTCAAACAGGGCTGCCCGTGAGTTTGCTGCTGGGATGAAGATCGAGACGGAAAGAGCGGCGCAGAGCGCGATTTTTTTCAAACTGTGCCCCATCGCCGTCTTCCCGCAGTGCGATTAGTAGTTGCGGTTGCGCTTGCGGAGCTTGTAGGTCCACAGGGCCGAGCCGCCGCCGCCCGCGAGAGCGCCAATCACAGCGCCCTTCTTGCCGCCGATGAGGCCGCCGAGCAGAGCGCCGCCGCCTGCGCCCATTGCCACCGTCAGCTTATCGCGGTGCTTCTGCCAGAAGGAGCGCTTGCGCGGCTGGTTGTTGTAATCGTAATAGACCTGACGCGAGCCGCTGTAATTGCTGCGGCCGTAGGAGCGGCGCGCAGGCGCGTTCCTGTAAACGACGCGCGCAGGAGCGGCCGTGTTTTGCACGACCAGGTCGCTGGTGCGCTCACGCGCGGCCTGAAAGCCGTCCAAAAAGCCCGCGCGATAGCTCGCCGGGTCGTCAATGTCTTCAGCCTTCGTCGTCAAAACGTCGTCGGCGGCCCTGGAATCGTCCGAAACCGTGCGCGTGCTCTGCTCGTCGAGCAGGTTCGCGCTGGGCGTGGTCGAGTAAGACGTAGTCGCCGCGGTGTCCGTATTCTTGCGCGAGACGATGGCCCCGACCGATCCGCCCAAAAGAGCAGCCACGAGAGCAATTGGAATAATCTTATTCTTGAGTAGCATTGTGGTAGGTCCCCTCCAATAATCTTTTGAGCTGTAGCCCGCGGTAAACAACAGCAAACATCGTTCCTGAACCTGAAGCGATTTTTGAGATTAGCACGCGACGAACCGGCAAGCGTTCATTTTCAGCGGAAATCAAGGAAACATAACCGAATCGCAACAAGCAATCGTCCCGCCGCGCCCTCGGGCCGAACAAAGCCCTGCACGATATGGCTCAGCCGCGCACCCCATATCCTCACACACGTGAAGCAAGGACAGTCATTGGAGAATTGTCTGTGTCTCGTTCCTGGTCAGGGACCGTTTGAAAACTCAAGCTACCCATTCACTAAGTTTTGAAGCGGCCTTCAAATCCCTTGCCGGGTCGCGCCCGGTGGACGCCGCACGAAACGGCAAGCTATAATCCGTCTTCATTCACGCACCAGCCCGAACGGAGGATAGTCACCAGACGTGTCCACATCCCCAACCCTTTTCCGTCTAGCCGCGCGCCTCGACCGGGTCGGCTTCTCCGACATCGTCAAAGTACGCAACCGGATTATGGAGCTGCGCGCCGAAGGTCAGACCGTCTACCAGTTCGAGGGCGGCGAGCCTTACACCTTCACGCCCGACTACGTCAAAGAGGCCATGACGCGTGCGCTTCAAGAGAATAAGACGCGGTACGCGCCCTCCTCCGGCATCCCGGAATTGCGCGCGGCCATCGCCGACAAGGTGCGCGAGCGCAACCGCATCCCCGCGCGCGAGGAGGACGTGGTAGTCCTGACCGGCGGGATGCAGGGACTTTTCGGCGCGTTTCAATCAACCATCAATCCGGGCGACGAAGTACTCGTCTTCTCACCCTACTGGACGCCCATCAAAGACCTGATCTCACACTGCGAGGGCACGACCGTCCTCGTCCCGACCGCCGAGGCGAGGCGCGAGGGCTTCGCACAGACGCTCGCGCGCTACAGTACGCCGCGCACACGCGCCATCTACTACAACACGCCGACCAACCCGTCGGGCGTCGTCTTCACGCGCACAGAGGCCGAAGAGGTCGCGCGCTTCTCTCAGGAGCGCGACCTGATTGTCATTGCGGACGAAGCCTACGAAGACCTCGTCTACGACGGCGAGCACGTCTCCATCGCCTCGCTCGACGGGATGCTTGAGCGGACTATCACCTCCTACACGCTCTCGAAATCCTACGCGATGACCGGCTGGCGGCTCGGCTACGCCGTGGCGACTGAGCCCTGGATGACTGGGCTGCGCAAGACCCTGCTCTATTCGACCAACGGTGTCTCGACTCCGTCGCAGTGGGCCGCGCTCGCCGCCTTCACCACGCGCTCTGATTTCTTAGAGAAGAACCGCGCCGCCTATCTTCAGAGGCGCGACCTGCTGCTCGCGGGCTTGAACGAACTGGGCCTCACCTGTGCCAGTCCGGCGGGAGCTTTTTACGCCTTCCCCGACGTGACGCGCGTTCACGCGGACAGCCGCCAGGCAGCCGACATCCTGCTCGACCGCGCGCAGGTCGCGACCGTCCCCGGCATCGTCTTCGGCGAGCACGGCGAGGGCCACCTCCGCTTCTCCTTCTCAACCTCCCTGGAGACCATCGAAGCCGGCCTCGATTCGCTCCGGCGAAATCTTTAAAAGGGATGAGGGATGAGGGATGAGGGATGAAGGAAAAGGCAAAAACTCTCGTCCCCTTCCTCCGCCCCGCAGTGAGTTCGATTTCATAGACCGCATACGTCGGCGAGCACTCGACCATTCATCCCTCATCCCTCATCCCTCATCCCTTGAACATCCCTCATCCCTTTCCCTCGGCATCGGAGACGACGCCGCAGTCCTTCGCCAGCAGGCGGGCCGCGAGACAATCGTCACCGCGGACCTTTTAATCGAAGAGATAGATTTTCGCCTGGACACGACGACGGCGCGGCTGTTGGGCCACAAGGCGCTCGCGGTTTCGCTCTCGGATATCGCCGCGATGGGCGCGCGCCCGCGTTACGCGCTTCTTTCCATAGGCGTCCCGCGCGAAATCTGGCGGTCGAATTTCGTTGACGATTTTTACGAAGGCTTCTTCGCTCTGGCTGAGACTTACGATGTCGCGCTCGTCGGTGGCGACGTGTCGCGCGCGCCCGAACGAATCGTGATTGACTCTGTGGTCCTGGGCGAGGTCGAGCGCGGGCGTGCCGTCACACGCTCGGGCGCGCGCGCGGGCGATCACGTCTTCGTCACAGGCGCGCTCGGGGGCGCTGCCGCCGGCCTGCGCCTGCTCGGGCGCGGAGAGTCTTTACGAAGAAAGCGGTCACGCTCTCTTCAGTATCGCGCGGCCGAAGAGCTACTGCTTCGCCAGTTGCGACCGGAGCCGCGCGTTCCCTGGGGCGCGCTGCTCGGCGAGGAGCGCCTGGCAACAGCCATGATAGACATCAGCGACGGCCTCTCCTCGGACCTCACGCACCTCTGCCGTCAGAGCCGCGTCGGGGCAGTCATTGACGCCGCGCGCGTCCCCGTGGACCCAGCCGTCATCAACCTCTGCGGCCGCCGCGCGCTCGACCCGCTCCTGCTCGCGCTCCACGGCGGCGAAGATTTTGAACTGCTCTTCACAGTCCGCCCGCGCGACCTCGCCCGGCTGCCGCGCTCTCTGGGCGGCGTGCCCTTGACTTACGTCGGCGACGTGACGAGCGCGGGCGCGGGCGTTCGCATCTCCGAAGGCTCACGCGTCTGGCCGTTAGAACCCGCAGGCTTCACTCACTTCTGACAGACATATTCCGCCGCATATCAGGCGGCGCGTTTACGTTGACAATCGAACGGACGAGACAATAAAGTAATCCCCGCAGTTAGTGACACGTGTTCTGACCCGCTAGAGGCAACCTGACCATTTTCGCCTCGGAGTGCTACTCAAAACACACTGAAAAATCATCGCCTGGCACGGCAGGATTCTGCCGACAGCTCGACCATCCAAATCAGCCCAGACTACTCATTTCGCGCGAAGGGAACTTTACACATGCCTCAAGGGACATCACAACAGCACGCATCTTTGCGTAGACCGTTACGCCACACGAAAGCTATTAACGAAACGGGAAGCCCCGGAATGCACAACGTCTATGCCAAAGACTCAAGCGCGAGCCGCCGCAGAATCGTGCGCGCCGTGACGTTTCTTCTGGCACTTTCAACGCTGATGTTCTCGCTCGTCCTGCTGCGCCCCGTCGGGGCCAGTTCGGAAGGCGTGCCCCAGGAAGCAATCAGTCAGGACGCAGCCGTGGCGGAAGCTGAGGCGCTTGCGGCCGGCAGCGGGTGCGTGACGCCGCAGTTCGCGCTGGCCGGTCCCCCCTTCGCTGCGGGGAACGGTCCCACGTCTCTTGCTGCCGGAGACTTCAACAACGACGGCAAAACTGATTTGGCTATCGCCGACGGCCTGTCCAACACAGTGATGTTTCGCTTCGGCAACGGCGCGGGCAGCTTCCCGACCTCGTCCAACGAAACGGTCGGCAATAATCCTGTCTTCGTCGCCGTCTCAGACTTCAATAAGGACGGCAAGCAGGATTTGGCAGTCGTCAACCAGGGATCGGACAACGTCTCTATCCTGTCAGGAAATGGGGCAGGCTCCTTTCTTGCCGGCGCTCCCGTCATCGTCGGCGATTCTCCGCGCGCGGCCGTCGTCGGCGACTTCAACGAAGACGGCAATCAGGACTTAGCCGTCGCGAACGAAGGCTCCGACAACGTCTCTATCAGGCTCGGCGACGGCGCGGGCGGCTTCACCAGCGGCGCGGACCTCTCGGCCGGCGTTGCTCCAGTGTTCCTGGCTACGGGAGATTTCAACCGCGACGGCGATCTGGATTTGGTCGTGGTCAACAAGGGTTCCGACAACGTCTCTGTCCGTCTGGGCGACGGGCTGGGCGGCTTCACTAATGCCCCGAACGTTGCGGTGGGTGACTCGCCCGCGGCGGTCGCCGTCGGCGACTTCAACCGCAACGGCACGCTCGACCTCGCCGTCATTAACCAGGGCCAGAACACCGTCTCCATCCGGCAGGGCGACGGCGACGGCACCTTCACCATCGCGGTGGGCGCGAGCGTCGGCACTGCCCCCATGTCCATTGCCGCCGGAGACTTCAACAACGACGGGAGACTTGACCTGGCCGTGGCTAACTCCGGCTCGAACAACGTGACCGTCAGGTTGAATAACGGAGGCGGTGTCTTCCAGGACGCGAACGCACTCACTTTAGGGTCCGGCCTTTCTCCTTCTTCGGTCGTCGTCGGCGACTTCAACGGTGACGGTCGGCAGGATTTGGCGGTGGCGAATCGTGACGCCGACAACGTCGTCGTCTGGCGCAATACCTGCGACCTGACGCCGTGCGGCAGCGCGAGGTTCAGGCCCGCGCCAGGCTCCCCGCTCGCCACGGGCAATTTCCCCGCCTCCATCGCCGTCGCGGATTTCAATCTCGACGGCAAGCCGGACATGGCTGTGGCGCACCGACTCGCCAGCCACGTCGCCATCCGCCTCGGCGACGGCCTGGGCGGCTTCACCAGTGCGCCGAACGTTCCCACCGACAGTCAGGCGACTGACCTGGTTGCCGGCGACTTCAACGACGACGGCAGGCCGGACCTGGCGGTCTTGAATACGGACCCGGACATGGACTTCGACAACATCGCAATCCTGCTCGGCGACGGTGCTGGCGGCTTCACCGCAGCGCCCGACGCCCGCACCAATTCCGAGGGCCGCTCCCTCGTGGTGGCCGACATCAACCGCGACGGGAAGCTCGACCTCGTCGTGGCGAACAACGGCTCCTTCAGAATCGCAGTCCTCGCCGGCGACGGCGCGGGCGGCTTCACCCAAATAAGCGACGTGCACGTCAGACAAGACCCCTTCTCGGTCGTGGTGGCCGACTTCAACCACGACGGGGCACTTGACCTGGCGGCGACCAGCTTTATAGACAACACGGCGGTCTCAATCCGCCTCGGCGACGGGACCGGCAACTTCACCGACGCGCCGGATGTCCTCGTCGGCGATTATTCCGTGGACATAGCCGCGGGCGACTTCAACCGCGACGGCAACCTGGACCTGGCCGTGGCTAACCGTTTCGCCGTCTTTAACCCCGTCAGCATCGCGATCCGGCTCGGGGACGGCAACGGGGGCTTCGCCTTCGCGCCACATGTCCTGGCCGGCCCGACCCCCGGCACGGTCGAGATCAGCGACTTCAACCTCGACGGGAAGCTAGACCTGCTCGTGGTGAGCAACAGCTTTGCGAGCGTCGTGATTCGCCTGGGCAACGGCGACGGCTCGTTCACGAACGCGCCGGATGTCCCCGTCGGGGTGGACCCCGTCGCCACGGCGGTCGCGGACTTCAACCGCGACGGCAAGCCGGATTTTGCCGTCGCCAACTCTGCCTCGGACAACGTGTCCGTTCTCCTGAACGGCTGCGCGCCGCCGGCCGACCTGACCATCACGCAGACGGCCTCCGGCAACAGGTTCGTGGCCGGGCAGACCGTCACCTTCACCTTCACAGTCACCAATAACGGGCCTTACGCCGTCACGGGCACGGCCGCAGCC
>DATFCB010000798.1:0-6250 GCA_035253525.1 Pyrinomonadaceae bacterium
TTGCGCCTCGGCGTCGAGGGGATGAGCGAGGAGGCGGAAAAGCTGACGGGCACGCCCCCCGTCGGCCACGAGCTGTTCAAGCCGGGGACGCTGACGGGCAAAGTCCCGCAGTTCCACCTGCTCGCCGCGGGCAACCCGGAACCGCCCTCGGTGCTGATTTCGCCCCTGTACCAGATCACGATTGACGCGAACCTGCGCCAGACGGAGGCGGCCGTCGGAGACTGAAAAACTCGTAACTCGTAAATAGACGAACGATTCTTTCTCTTACGATTCACGATTCACGATTTACGAGTTTTCGATTCACGAATCATGGACTGGAATACCATACTCGACATCGCGCTCAGGCTGTTGGCGATTACGATTGCCTTCACGGGCATTCTGATGATTGTCGCGTACACGGTGCTGGCCGAGCGGCGCGTGCTGGCGTTCATACAGGGGAGGCTCGGGCCGAACCGCGTCGGGCCGGGCGGCCTGCTTCAGCCGTTCGCGGACCTCTTGAAGTTCATTCTCAAAGAGGACATCGTCCCCGACAAGTCAACGCGCTTCGTCTACTTCCTCGCCCCCGTGTTGGCGATCATGACGGCGCTGATGACGATAATCGTCTACCCGTTCGGGCCGACCATCACGCTCCCCTGGTTCGGCGCGACGCAACTCGTTATCGCGCGCTTCGATGTCGCGCTGCTCTACGTCTTAGGCATCACCTCGGTCGGCGTCTACGGCATCGCGCTCGCCGGTTGGTCTTCCAACAACAAGTACAGTCTGATGGGTGCCCTGCGCTCGTCCGCGCAACTCATCTCCTACGAGTTGAGCCTCGGACTCTCGCTCGTCGGCGTCGTCCTGCTGAGCGGGACGCTGGACATTTACAACATCGTCGAGCAGCAGAGCGGCTACTGGTTCGGGTTCATCCCCAAGTGGAACATCTTCCCGCAGATTCTGGGCTTCATCATTTACCTGATCTCGGCCATCGCCGAGACCAACCGCGTCCCGTTCGATTTGCCAGAGGCCGAGACGGAACTCGTCGCCGGGTTCCACACCGAATATTCCGCCATGAAGTTTGCGCTCTTCTTCATGGCCGAGTACGTCAACATGCTGACTGTCTCGATGCTGGCGACGACGCTCTTTCTCGGCGGCTGGAACGGCCCCGGCGTCGCGGCGTTTCCCCTGCTCGGCGTCTTCTACTTCTTAATCAAGGTCATCTTTTTCCTGTTCCTCTATATCTGGCTGCGCGGGACGTTGCCGCGCTTCCGCTTCGACCAGTTGATGAACTTCGGCTGGAAGTTTTTGCTGCCCGTCGCCATTCTGAACATCGTCATCACGGCGACGGTCGCCTATTTCTATTACGCCCCTTGAGCGGGGCGACTTCTGGCGGACGCCTCAGGGGGTCCTGGTAGCTAATGGTCGCGATTCTTTTCATACTATTTGCGGGGCTGGCGGTGGGTTGCGCCGTCGCGGTCGTGGCGCAGCGCAACCCGCTTTACAGCGCCATCTCTTTGATCGGCGTCTTCATCTCGCTGGCGGCGCTCTACGTGATGCTGGCCGCGCCGTTTATCGCCGCCGTGCAGGTCATCGTCTACGCGGGCGCGATCATGGTGCTGGTCGTCTTCGTCATCATGCTCCTCAACGTCGAGGAGGAGGCGCGCCGCCGCCTGCGCCTGCGCATCCTGATTCCGTCGGCGATTGTGCTGGCCGCAGTGCTGATTGCGCAGGCGGCGTTCGTCATCTACTTCGTCGAGACGACGCAGCCCGCGCCGCAGGACCCCAGCACGTCGGATGTCGGCCTGACGGCTTCAATCGGCAATGGGCTCTTTACGACCTACCTGCTGCCGTTCGAGATCACGTCGGTCCTGCTCCTGATGGCGATTGTCGGGGCGATGACGCTGGCGCGGCGCGCGACGCTCCCGCCGGAGGCGCTCCCCGTGCCCGGCTCAGCCGTGCTGACCAAAAGTGTTGTTGACCCCGACGCGGTCAGCGACGCCACCCCCGTCGTCGCGCACACGACCAAAGAGGCCGAAGAACTTTTACGAAGGGATGAGGGATGAGGGATGAGGGCTGAAGGAAAACGTCCCTGTTTCATCCCTCATCCCTCATCCTTCATCCCTTGAGTGTTATGGACGCTGTTCCGCATCTTTCCTGGTATCTGGCGCTCTCGGCCGTGCTGTTCACTATCGGCGTGGTCGGGGTCATCATCAAGCGCAACGTGATCTCCATGTTCATGTGCATCGAGCTGATGCTCAACGCCGTGAATCTGACGTTCGTCGCGTTTTCGAGTTTCTTCCGCGACGTGAACGGACAACTCTTCGTCTTCATCGTCATGACGGTCGCGGCCGCGGAGGCGGCAGTCGGACTCGGCATCATCCTCGCCATCTTCCGCAACCGCGAATCGCTCGACGTGGACGACGCGAACATTCTCAAGCTGTAGCGAAGATTAGAATTCGATCATGCAGGAAAACAACTGGCTGAGTCTTATCGTCTTCGCGCCGCTCGCAGGGGCTGCGGTCAACTGGTTCCTCGGCCGCCGCGTCCGCAAAGAAGCATTCATCGGTTTTGTAGCGTGCCTGTCGGTCGGCATCTCGACCGTCATCGCGTTCTACCTGGCCTTCAAGAGTGGCGGCGCGCTGACGGCCGAGGCCGCGCCCGGCGTCGCGCCCGTCTGGGATCACCTCTGGACGTGGCTCGACGTGGGCGGCTTCCGCGCAGACTTTGGCTTCGCCCTCGACCGTCTGAGCGGCATCTACGCGCTCTTTGTCACCTTCGTCGGCCTCCTGATTCACGTCTTCGCCACGGGCTACATGCACGGCGATCCCGGCTTCTACCGCTTCTTTGCGTACCTGAACCTCTTCATGTTCTCGATGCTGACGCTCATCCTGGCGGACAATCTGCTGTTGATGTTCGTCGGGTGGGAGGGCGTCGGGCTCTGCTCTTATCTTTTGATAGGCTACTACGTGGACCGCAAGGAGGCGGGCGACGCGGCGAAGAAGGCATTCGTCGCCAACCGCATAGGCGACTGGGGCGTGGTGCTCGGCATCATGCTCGTCTTCTTCCTGACGAGCGCCGCAGGCAGCGGCTCGATCAGCTTTTTCGCCAGGGAAGCCCAGGGCGTGACGAGCGCGCTTCAGACCATCGCCGCCATGCCCGTCGAAGCCTTCGGCTGGGGCACGCTCTTCGCCGGGGGCATAACTTCCGCCGCGATACTTCTCTTCATCGGGGCGACCGGAAAGTCCGCACAGATTCCTTTGTTCGTCTGGCTGCCGGATGCAATGGCCGGGCCGACGCCCGTCTCCGCGCTGATTCACGCGGCGACGATGGTCACGGCGGGCGTCTACATGATCGTCCGCTGCAACGCCATCTACACGCACGCGCCGACGGCCATGTTCATCATCGCCATCGTCGGCGCGGCCACCGCCATCTTCGCCGCGACCATCGGCATCGCACAGAACGACATCAAGAAGGTGCTCGCCTACTCGACCGTCTCGCAGTTGGGCTACATGTTCCTGGCGTGCGGCGTCGGCGCGTTCGTCGCCGCCATCTTCCACGTCATGACGCACGCTTTCTTCAAGGCGCTGCTCTTTCTCGGCTCAGGCTCCGTCATACACGGCATGCACCACGAGCAGGACATGCGGCGGATGGGCGGGCTGAAGAAGTACATGCCGATTACGTTTGCGACGATGCTCACGGGCTGGCTCGCCATCAGCGGTATCCCCATCTTCGCGGGCTTCTTCTCGAAGGACGAGATTCTGTGGAAGACGTGGAGTACGGAGTTGTTTCCGGGCGCGGGCAAATTCCTGTGGGCAATCGGCGCGGTGACGGCGCTGCTGACGGCCATTTACATGACGCGCCTGATGGTCATGACCTTCTGGGGCGAGGAGCGATACGAAGAGGCGCACGCCGGGGGCCAGGCCGACGAGGCACACGCGCACGGCTACGACGAGGACGAGAAGCCACACGACGCCGCGCTCGCATCGGCCGGCGACCGCCCGCACCACGAGCCCGGCGAGAAGGTTGACGACGAGCACGACAAACACGACGAACACGCAGTTCCCGCGACGGCCGGAGCGGGCGGCGCGCACGACGCCGGACATCATCACGGCCCGTTCAAGCCGCACGAGTCGCCCTGGGTGATGACTGTCCCGCTCGTCGTGCTGGCGATTCTCTCGACGTTGGGCGGGCTGGTCGGCGTCCCTTACGCCCTGAGCGGCGGGGCCATCCCAAACTATTTCGAGGAAAAGCTTGAGCCCGTCATCTTCAACCCGAAGGAGACGGCCGAAGCCACGCACGGAACACCCGCAGGCACTCAAGCGCGAGGCGGCGCGGAGGCGGGGTCGCACGGCGAGGGCGGCGCTTCCCCGAGGTCGGTCGGCGAAGGCTCCGCGCACGAACCCGCCGGGGAGCGCGAGCACTCGGCCGAAGCGGTGGGCCAGGAGATAACGTTCACGATAATCTCCGTGACGATTGCCTTCGCGGGCATGCTCATAGGCTGGTTCGCGTTCCGTTGGCGTCCGCTGCGCGTGATGCCGCGCCTTTTGGAGAACAAGTACTACGTGGACGAGGTCTACAACGCGGCGCTCATCAATCCCATCAAGGCCGGCTCGCGCGAGGGGCTGTGGAAGATTTTCGACGTGGGCGTGATTGACGGCATCGTCAACGGGCTGGGCCGCGCGGTCCGCGAACTGGGGCGCGTCGTGCGCTACTTGCAGGTCGGCTTCGTCCGCAGCTACGCGGCGATCATCCTGCTCGGCGCGCTCGCCGTCATAGCCTATTTTTTAATCTTCTTACGCTGAGCCTGGAACATGCAGCAATACCTGCTTACCATCCTTATCCTGCTCCCGACCGTCGGCGCGCTCGCCCTCATCGGGCACGGCCTCGTCTACAAGCGCGAGTCGCACTACAAGTGGATCGCGCTTCTCTTCTCCGTCGTCACGTTCGCGCTCTCGCTCCTGCTCCTCGGCGGCGCGGGCGGCGCGGAGGCGGGCGGCTTCCGCTTCGTACAGGACGTGCCGTGGATTACTTCCATCAACGCGCGCTACCACGTCGGCGTTGACGGCATCAGCCTGTGGCTCGTGCTGCTGACGACGCTGCTGGTCCCCATCTCGATACTGTCGAGTTGGACTTCGGTGACGAAGAGGCAGCTTTCTTACTATGTCTTCCTGCTCGTCCTGGAGAGCGCGATGATAGGGGTCTTCGTCTCGCTCGATCTGCTCATCTTCTACCTCTTCTTCGAGGCGTCGCTCGTGCCCATGTTCTTCCTGATAGGCATCTGGGGCGGCAAGGAGCGGATTTACGCGGCGACCAAGTTTTTCATCTACACGGCGGTCGGCAGTCTCCTGATGCTCGCGGGCATCATCGTGCTCTACCTCATGACGGGCTCCTTCGATTACGTCACGGTGCTGAACGCGCTCAAGGAGGGGCTGCCGGGTTTCCCGCAGTTCGCGGGGAGCCAGACGGAGGCGCTGCTCTTTTTGGCCTTCGCCTTCGCCTTTTGTATCAAAGTCCCGCTCTTCCCCTTCCACACGTGGCTGCCGGACGCGCACACGGAAGCGCCGACCGCAGGCTCCGTGATTCTCGCGGGCGTGTTGCTGAAGATGGGGACTTACGGCCTCTTGCGCTTCAACCTCGCGTTCTTCCCGGCGGCGTCGAAATACTTCGCCCCATTAATCATCACGCTCGCCGTCATAGGTATCATCTACGGCGCGCTCGTCGCGATGGTGCAGCCGGACGTGAAAAGGCTGGTCGCCTACTCGTCTGTCAGCCACATGGGCTTCGTCGTCCTCGGCCTCTTCTCTTTCACGGAGCAGGGTATGCAGGGCGCGCTTTACCAGATGCTCAACCACGGCGTCTCGACGGGGGCGCTCTTCCTCTTCGTCGGGATGATCTACGAGCGGCGGCACACGCGCATGATTTCCGACTTCGGCGGATTGGCACACTCTATGCCGTGGTTCTCCGCGCTCTTTGTCATCGCCTCGCTCTCGTCCGTCGGCCTGCCGCTCCTGAACGGGTTCGTCGGCGAGTTCTTAATCCTTCTGGGGATGTGGACCTCGAACGCCGTGTCGGGACCCTGGTGGATCACGGGCATCGCGGCCACGGGCGTCATCTGGGCCGCCGTCTACATGCTCTGGATGTTGCAGCGCGTCATCTTCGGGCGCATACACAATCGCGAGAACGCCCGGCTGAAAGACTTGAACGCGCGCGAGGTCGGCCTGCTCGTGCCGCTGCTCATCCTGATGCTCGTGATGGGCGCTTACCCGCGCCCGTT
>DATFCB010000799.1:0-3062 GCA_035253525.1 Pyrinomonadaceae bacterium
CCCGCGCGCAGCATGTCGAACTTGTTCCCCGTCATGATTGTTACGACGAAGCCCATCAGCGCTATTGCGCCGCCGATGAAAGCTATCTGGAGGGTCGTCGCCTGCAAGGACGCAAGCAATCCGCGTATGCCGCGTAGCGCCGCGATGTCCTGCAAGCGCATACGCAGCAACATCGTCCGGCGCAGGACGAATGATCCCAGGCCGAAAATCAGGATGGCGATCCAGAGGGCCATCGCCAGCGACTGGTCCGAGCCTGGACGGTGCAGCGTCTCGGCGTAAAAGAAGGCTATGCCGATGAGCGCGACGGTCAGCCCGACGAACGCGCCGACGACCATCGCCGCCGTGCGGTGGCGGCGGGCCAACTCTTCATTCGTGCTCGGGGATACCTTCGACATATCAGTCAGTCTGATTCTTCTCGTTACGGCCGTCACAAAATTCTAACACCCGGCTTTCGTCGCTAGCAAACGAACGCTTCTCGCAAGCGCTTCTTGCGGCTGCGCCCCGTGTCCGGCAATGGGAAGCACGGGGCGCATCGTCAATGGGCAATCGTCCTGCGACCGTCAGGGTTGTGTTCCTGTCGTCGTCGTCGCGGGGGCGGTCGTTGCGGGGGCGGTCGTCGCGGGGGCGCTGGTTGTCGGGTTGCCCGGCGCGGGGCTCGGCTGGGCAGGGCCGCGGCTCGGCGTCGGCGTCGTCCCTTGCGGGAACTGGCGCGCGGGCTGGCGGCGCTGCTCGATTGGCACGGGCGCGACCGAACGCAACTGGCCCTGGTTGACGATGGCTTCGTCTATCAGGTCGCTTCCGGCTTTGCCGTCCTTGCTGATGAGCACGCCGTTCTTGTCCACGGTGACATTGGCCGTGCCAGACACTTCGGTCAAGAGCTTCGACATCATGCCGGGGCGCACGGGCCTTTCCATGTTGACCTTAATCGGGTCGGGGTCGGGGATGGGCGCTCCGATTTTATTCAACTCCTCTTTAGCCTTCTCGCCGAACTCGCTGTTCGGCCAGTCGCGCGCGATCATCTGAAAATACTTCGCGGCCTCGTCCGGCTCCTCTTCCTGCACGTAGAGGTCGCCGAGCATGAAGAGCACTTCGTCCATGTAAGTGAACTTCGGGTACTTTTCAAGAATCTCTCTGGCGCGCGACTGCGCACCCTTGAGGCCGCCGATGCCGCGGTAAAAGCGGTCGCGGTAGAAGCGCGCGATTTGTAGGCTGTGCATGCCTAAGTTTTCCTGGACCTCGAAGAGGCGCTGCTCTACGTCCTTGCGCAGGGGCGTGTTCGGGTATTGCTGCAAGACTGCCTTCAGCCGCTGCTCGGCCTTACGCGCGCGCGTCACGTCGCGGTTCGCCAGGCCCATCTGCCTCATCTCCGCCTCAGCCATCTTGAGCATCACGCGGTCCGAGAGCGGGTCGGTCGGGAAGAACGTCAGCCAGTCCTGGTAAGACTGCGACGCCTGTATCAGCATGGACGAGGTGCCTTCGAGGTAGAACGTGTCGGCGATGGCTAGCTTCGCCAGCGAGAGGAACGGCGAGTCCGGGTAGGTCGTGATGATAGTGTTGAAGAGCAGCCTGCCGGTGTCGTAATTCCCTTTACGGACCTCTTTGGCCGCGACCTCGAACAACTCGCGGTCGCGCCCGGCCAGGGCCTCGCCGGTCAACTCGGCGTACTTGTCGTCGTCGCCGCCGCCGCCGAAGATGCCCAGGAATTTTCCTTTCTTCTTCTTCTTCTCGGAGCCACTGGCGCTCGCCCCGCGCGCGCCCGCCGTCTCGCGCAGCGCCGTGTCCACGCGCGTGCTCAGTTCGGCGACAGTGGTTTCGAGCCTCTCGATGTCACGCGCCTCCACGCGCTCGGAGCGGTCGTTCTTGTTCCGTAGCTCGTTGACTTCGGAGAGCACCGAGCCGGCTTCCTTCTCCAGCCCCTTCAGCCGCGCGGCCGCGTCCTCGGCCTTCGACTTATCGTCCTTCTGCTCACCCTTGACGGACGAGGCGGCGCTGCCGAGCGAACGGCGCATCGAATCCAACTTCGAGCGCATCACCTCAAGGCGTTGCGCCATCGTCCCCTCGCCGCCGCCCTGCGCCAGGGCCACAGACGCGCCGACCCCGAAGACCAGGATCGCGCTCAACACGAGAGCTGTAAAATTGCGGTGCATGTATTACCTCCAAAAACGGTGATGAGTGATAAGTGATAAGTGATGAGTCAGAGCTTTTATCTTATCACTCATCACTTTTCACTTATCACCGCTTTTACGCCCATTGCATGGTCGCCTCGCGTAGAGTGCGGACGGCCGCTGCGGGGTCTGATTCGTTAAAAACTGCCGAGCCGGCGACGATGATCTCGGCCCCGGCGGCGGCTATCTCGGCGATGTTCCGGCGGTCAACGCCGCCGTCTATTTCGATGCGCGCGGTGGAACCGCGCTCCGTTATCATGCGCCTGAGGCGGCGCAGTTTGTCGAGCGATGTCGGGATAAATTTTTGTCCGCCGAAGCCCGGATTGACCGACATCAGCAGGACATAATCGGCGTACGGTAAAGCCTCTTCGAGAGCGACCAAAGGGGTGGCCGGATTAATTGCCACGCCAGCCATCGCGCCCTTGCGCCTGATGGCGTCCAGCGTGCGATGCAGGTGCGGGTCGGCCTCGACGTGAACCGAGACCATCGAAGCGCCCGCCTCGACGAACTGCTCCGCGTAAAGCCCCGGCTCCGTAATCATCAGATGCGCGTCAACGGGCAATCCGGTTGCTCGCCTGACCGCTTTTACTACGGGCAGCCCGACCGTAATGTTCGGCACGAAATGGCCGTCCATCACGTCAACGTGTATCACGCCCGCGCCGCCGCGTTCGACCGCGGCGATCTCTTCGCCCAGCCGCGCGAAATCCGCGGAGAGTATTGAAGGGGCTATCTCGACCATCAACAAAGTCCGGGGTCCGGGGCCTAAAATCCTTCTACGGACTTCTGACTCCTGACTCTCAAGGCGTCGCCGTGGCGGCGGGCCGTGCGGGCGGCGGCGTAGCGGCCGGCGCGCGCCTGTTGGCGTTCTGGTTGCTCGGGGTGCGATTCGCGTTCGGG
>DATFCB010000800.1:0-3489 GCA_035253525.1 Pyrinomonadaceae bacterium
GATGTCCGAAGAGCTAATCGTCAACTGGTAGATAAATCGTAAATCGAAGACTCGTAAATCGTGAATCGTAAAGTCGGAGAACGGTTTTTCGATTCACGATTTACGAGTTATTTGCGTTTCTTCCGAGGGGCGGTCGGTGACGAGTTCGCCTGTGACCTCGACGGTGTCGAATCTCTTTTGCGGCTCGCGCGTTTCGAGCATTGCGCCGGGTTGGGGGCCGGAGATGGCTTCGCGCACGGCCATCTGCTCCAGCGGCGGGAGGTTCCTGTAAGAGCGTATGAGGGCGGGCACGTCCTCTTCCGGCGCGGGTGTCGGCGTGAGCAGGACGAGGCCGAGGACGTAGAGCGCTATCGTGAAGAAGGAGATGTAGCCGGTCGCGGGCGCGAACGTCTCCGAGTCAATCGTCCCCAACGTCCCCATCTCCAGAAAGAAGCCCGCGATCTTTTTGGCCCACCCGCCGCCCGGCGCGAAGAGGCTCGCCAGAAACATGTGTTTGAGGAAGAAGGCCGTGCCGAAGAGTACCGCGAGACTGCGCACCAGCCGGCGCGCGTCAAAGTTCGAGAACTGGTTGTTCCAGAGCGTCCAGAGGAAGAAGAAGCTGAAGAGCCAGTTGAGCAAGCCCTGTTCGGGCAGCACCGTGTTGAATGCCTGCGCCGAGGCGAAGTAGAGCGTCAGCAGCGTCAACGCGTGCGAGACGTTGGTCAGCGCAGGCTGGTCGCTCTTGAGCCACTCGCGAATCTCTATCGCGTGGCCGCGCACGAAGAGCACCATCAGCATGACGGCGAGGATGAGCGTAATCAGCGATGGCGGGAAGAAGAGAAAAGCTTTAGTCTCCACGTCAATGCGCAGTCCGCCCAAAAGCGCCACCGTCAGAAAGATCATCGGCAGCAGGATATACCGCAGCAGTGCGCGGTTTCTTGAGCGGTCACGGCTTGTCATTTGCGTGTGCGGAAAACCTTGAATGGGTTCAAGTCGCCGATGCTGCGCTCCATGCCCTGTTCCAGTTCGGCCTTTAGCTCGGCGGCCGTGTGCATCTGCAAATTAGGGTCTTCGACCGAGAGCGTGTGGTCGGGCGAAAGCTCTATGGCGAGCTTAACGGCGTCAAGACCCTGCTGGAAGAGACTGTTGTCGTGATAGAGACGGCCCCAGCCCTCACGGTAGAAAGCGTAGGCGATATAGAACTGCGTACGCGCGTCGCGCCGCCCTGGGTCGGCACGCCCCCACTCGTCGCGCGCGGCGCGAAATTGATCTCGCTGGAAGAGGTCTAACGCGGCGTTGAAGCGCGCGTGGTCAATCTCGTAAGTGCCCGTGGCGGCCTGCGCCCCGGCCGTGACTTCCTTCCAGTTGCGCGGCTCGGTGGCGTAAATCCAGATGATGAACGCACTGAAGAGAATCGTCCACGCGATGCCGACCGATTGGATGAGCCTGTGCTGCATTGCTATAATCTCTTGGGCCTGAAGAGAAGCTAGAGGAACTTTCCGCCCCCTGTCAATGGACGGGACACGCGCGCGAAAGTTGCGCGAAGTAGTTGACGGGTTTCTTTGCGCCTTTGCGTGAAAAAACTAAATCACTCACGCCAAGCCGCAAAGGCGCAAAGGCGTTGAGTCAAAAGTTGGCTTGAATTTTTATGGACGAGCACGTTTTAGAACAAATCAACAGTTACCGCGAGAGCGCGCAGTCGTTCGGCGATGTGGCGCTCGACGCCATGATGCGCGGCGACATCGGCCTGGCGCGGACGGCGTCACGGCAGGCGGCGCAGTACGCGCGAATCGTGCAGCAACTGGAAAGCGGCGAGAAACAGGTTGCGCCGCGGGACGAGCCAGAAGAGGCGCGCGGGGCCGGCACGGTCTCGCTCTGAGTCTTCGTAGGTCGAGGAGGCAAGTGATGACAGCGGCAATTCTTCCATTCCTTTTCATCTTGACGAGCGCGCTTGCGCCGCCGGCGGCTGTGCCTGCGGATGTCACGCTCGACCGGGAGTTCGAGTTGCGCAGCGGCCGGAGCGTACGAATCGAGGGCGAGCGCCTGACAGTCACTTTCAATCGCGTCGTCGAAGACTCGCGCTGCCCGCAGGGCGTCCAATGCGTCTGGGCCGGCAACGCCAAGGTCATGCTCAGACTGAGCAAGGCACGCAGACGCGCCTCCACGATGAGCCTGAACACGGGCCTTGACCCCAAACAGGCGGCCTACCGCGGCTACGAGGTCAGGTTGGTGAAGCTCGACCCGTATCCGAAGGAGGGCAAGACCATCAGGAAGAGAGACTACGTGGCGACGCTGGTCGTCTCGCGCGCAGGCAGCGGCGGAGCAGACAATTTGATCCAATGAATGATGAGCGATAAATTAATAGCCAATCGTCTTTCATTCATCCCGCAAAGTTCATCATTCATCGTTTACTATGACTACGCCTTTCAAGATTCGTGACGTTGAGATCAGCCCGCCGCTCGTGCTGTCGCCGATGGCGGGCGTGACGGACATCTCTTTCCGCCGCCTGCTGAAGCGGCGCGGCGGCATCGGCCTGACCGTCTCCGAGTTCATCTCGGTCGAGGGCCTGACGCGCGACAACCCGAAATCGAAACGTCAGATGCGCTTCTTCGAGGAGGAGCGCCCGTTCGCCGTGCAGATTTTCGGCGGGCAGCCCGAGCGCATGCGCATGGCCGCCGAGATGGCCGAAGAGGTCGGCGCGGACATTCTGGACGTGAACTGCGGCTGCCCCGCGCCGAAGGTCGTCAAGCACGGCGGCGGCTCCGGCTTGCTGCGCGACTACGCGCGCCTCGAAACGATTCTCAAAGAGATCAAGAAGGCGATTAAGATTCCGCTGACCATCAAGATTCGCGCGGGCTTTTACGACCACACGATCAACGCGGTCGAGACGGCCAGGCTCGCAGAAGCCTGCGGCGTCGAGCACATCGCGCTCCACGGACGGACGAAGGAGCAGGGCTACAAGGGGCGGGCCAACTGGGATTTGGTCCGAGATATTAAGGAAGTCGTGAGTGTGCCAGTTTCAGGGAGCGGCGATGTCGTCACGGTCGAGGACGCGCTGGCGCGCTGGCGCGAGACCAATTGCGACGGAATTCTAATCGGGCGCGGCGCGATGGCGAACCCCTGGATTTTCCGGCAGGTCGAGGACGCGCTCGCGGGCCGCGAAATTTTCCAGCCGACGCTTGCAGACAAGCGCGCGGCGCTCCTCGAATACTTCGAGATGCTGCGCGACGACATGCCCGAGATACCCGCCATCGGGAAGATGAAGCAGCTCGCGGGCCAGTTCACGCGCGGCCTTCACGGCGGCGCGCTCTTCCGCACGACCATTTACCACTCGCACTCGGTCGCGGAGATTCTAGACCGCATCACGGAGTACTTCGAGGCCATGGAGACGGGCCGCCCCTACTACGGCGAAGCCGGAGCGCCGACGATTGAAGAAGTAGAAGCGCCCGTGCTCGACTCGTGCGAAGCAGCGACAGTTTGATCGCGGACTTGTCTTAGCGACTTTGCGCC
>DATFCB010000801.1:0-2601 GCA_035253525.1 Pyrinomonadaceae bacterium
TAGTGCCCTGCCCTTCGCCAGGACTCTCGGCCCGGATGGTCCCGCCGTGCAACTCGACAAGATGCTTCGTGATCGCCATCCCCAGGCCGAGCCCTGCCTGCCGCCTCGTCGTCGTCTGGTCGGCCTGGCGGAAGCGGTCGAAGACGTAAGGCAAAAACTCAGGGCTGATGCCCTGGCCCGTGTCGCTGATGCTAATCTCGACGCTGGAGTTGATACGTGCGAGGCGGACCTGCACACGCCCGCCCTTCGGAGTGAACTTGACGGCGTTCGAGAGCAGGTTCCACATGACCTGCTGCAAGCGCTCGCGGTCCCCGGAGACCGGGCCTGCCTTCGGGTCGAGCGTCGTCTGGAGCCTGATGCCCTTGGCGTCCGCGGCCAGGCTGACCACGTCTATCGCCGCCTCTACGACCGACGCCAATTCGACGCGGCCGACATCGAGGCGCATCTTGCCGGAGATGATTCGGGAGAAGTCCAGGAGGTCGCCGATGAGTTGGTTCTGTGATTCCGCGTTCCGCTCGATGGCGTCCAGAGCGCGCACCGCCGTCGGTTCGTCGAGCGTCCCGCCTTGCAGCATCCTGGCCCAGCCGAGAATAGCGGTGAGCGGCGTGCGCAACTCGTGCGAGACGGTGGCGAGGAATTCGTCCTTGGCACGCGCGGCCTCCTCCGCCACGCGCTTCGCGTGCAGAATCTCGTCCTCGTACTGATTGCGCTGGCGCACGGGCATGAGGACGCAGTCGTTGACGACGAAGCCCCCGCGCTCACGGCGGACGGCGTTGACGAGCACGGGTATCTCCGCCCCGCCGCTCGAACGGAGCGAGAAGTAGACCTCGTCCACCCTGTCGTGCAGCTTGAGGAGCGGGAAGAGATGCGTTTGATAGAAGATTCGACTGGCGACCGGCAGGAGCGATTCCAGGTGGCGGCCCACGAGTTCGCCCGACTCGTATCCGAGCAGTTCCAGCAGCGTGGCGTTAGCCTGTACGACGTGGCCGTCGTCTGTGAATGACAGGAAGCCGCAGGGCGCTGTGTTCAGCAAATCGTCCATCGAAAATTAAAAATTAAAGAGGCAAAAGCATTGTTGGTGAAATGAATGATTACGGGAAGCGTCAGCGGTATCGGAGGCTCTTTTCTGTTCGCCCTCTCCCTTTGCATTTTTAATTTTGAATTTCGCCGTCCAGGTACTCTTTGATGACCTGTATGGTCTCCTCTGGGTGGCTCATGTGCGGGCAGTGCCCTGTGGCCTTCATAACGCGCAGGGTGCTGTGCGGCAGGTGGCGGTCGAGGTATTGGCCCACGTCGAGCGGCGCGATGGCGTCCTCCGAGCACTGCATGATGAGGGACGGGACGGTGACCTTTGCGAGGTCGTCGCGGTTGTCGGAGAAGAAGGTGGCCTCGGCGAACCGCCGCGCGATTTTCGGGTCCGTCGAGCAGAAGCTCTCCACCAACTCTTGCGACAACTCGGGCCGCCCCTCGTTCTTCATCACGACGGGCGCGAGGAAGTTGGCCCAGCCGATGTAGTTCTTCTCCATCACGTCGAGCAGCCCCGCGATGTCCGCGCGCTCGAAGCCGCCGACGTAATCGGGCGGGTCATTGATGTAGCGCGGCGAAGGGCCGACGAGGATGAGGCGCGAGAACCTGCCGGGATCGCGGATGGAGGCGAGCATCCCGACCACGCCGCTCACCGAGTGGCCGACGAAAATAACGTCCTTCAGATCGAGTGCGGCGCAGATGTCCAGCACGTCTTCTGTGTAGCCGTCGAGGTTGCTGTAACGCTCTGGACTGTACGCCTGAAGGTCTGACTTGCCGGAGCCGACGTAGTCGAAGAGGACGATGCGGTACTCGTCCTCGAACGCAGGCGTCACAAAGCGCCACATGTTCTGGTCGCAGCCGAAGCCGTGCGCGAACAGCATGGGCTGCGTGCCCTTCCCGAAGACCTTGACGTTGTTCCGTGCCAGAATGTCGCGCCCCACTTGCTTCCCCCTCAGATTGTCAGATGTCCGCTCAGATACTACACCATACGGGCCTCGAAGACACCGGACGGCGGTGCGCGCCTGATGCGACCGAACATTGCGAATTAGGCGCAGGCCGGACGCCCCCGGTTGGTCCTGCCGTGTTGACACTGCCTGACAGTTACAGTATCTATCTTTGTACCTATTTCGTCGCGGGCTGCCACCGGAGCGTCCCAGTCACGGTCGCGGCCTCTCTGCCCAGCCTTCCGCTTTCGTCCTTTAGACGACAAGGAGTGAATCCAGTGTCTTCCTCGTGCTCTCACCGTCAATCGTTTCGCTTCGTGCTGACGATGGCGCTCACATTTTCCCTGGCCGCCGCTGCCCTGCCCGGACCGCAACGCGCGGCCGTCCCACAATCATCCGGCGCGAGCGGCGCTCTCCAGGAAGCCCCCGCGAGGACGGACGCAGGAATTGAAGAACAAGCCCGAGCAGCTTACGGCAAACTCGGCGTGAGCTTTGAGGAGAATCGCGGGCAGGTTGATGGAAGGGTGCGCTTTCTCGCACGCCACGGCGGCGCGACTGTCTTCCTCACCACCGACGAGGCGGCCTTCGTCCTGAGCGCGCCGGAGCGGGATGGCGCGGCGGAATTACTCAA
>DATFCB010000802.1:0-9454 GCA_035253525.1 Pyrinomonadaceae bacterium
TCGTCCTTTACTTTATCCGACCACCACACAGGAGAGAAAAACGAGAAGATGAGCACCAGACGGATTTCGGCTTTATTCAGACTGCTTCTTACACTGTCGGTCGTTGCCGCCCTCATCGGTCAGATGATGCTGCCTGCGGGGACGACCGCGAGCGCGGCTGGTACTACGACAACCGCCGCGCCCGCCATCAATACCAGACCAGTACCCAACTTCGACATCAACCTGACGAAATACAGCCTGCGCCTTCCGTCGCCGTCGCAAATCCAGGCGCTCGACGCGCTCAAGCTGAATCTGAATGACTCGTCCGTCACAGCGCGTTGGGACAAGAAGACCGGCTCGCTCGACACGCTGATCGACTTCGCCTCGGCCCCCTCTTCGCTCGACCCCGAGGCCGCCGCGCGCGCCTTCATACAGGTCAACTCCGCCGTCTTCGGCATCACGGACCCTGGCACTTTGCGCCTCAAGTCCAACTACCCGGCCTTCGGCGGTAACCTCCTCTACTTCGAGCAGACATACATGGGGTTGCCCGTCTCGGGCGCAGGCATCGGCGTCGTCATGGACAAAGAGCGCCGCGTCAAGATGGTTTCGGGGCCGTACATCAAAGACATCAACCTCGGTGTGACGCCGACGCTGACCGGCGCAATCGCCGTCGCGAAGGCGAAGGCCGATTTGGCACAGTTCAAGAAGGTGTGGGTCGCGGGCGTCGCCGAACGGCTCAAGACTGCTCTCGACACGCTCACCAAACAGCTCGGCGCGATGGCCGTGCCCGTCCCGCAGCTAAACGTCTTCCCGACGCCCGACGGGGCGCGGCTCGCCTGGAAATTCTTCGTCTTCTCGCGCAATCCGTTCGGCATGTTCAAGTATCAGATTGACGCCGAGACGGGCGCGGTGCTCTACCGCGAAGACTTCGTGCGCTACCAGTCGAACCCCTTGCCGCTGACGGCGGACGTTTACCCGACCTTCCCTTGCATCACCAGAAAACTGAAGGACGAAGGCATCATCGAGAACGGGCCGAACGGCGCTCCCTGCGGGCAGCAACGCGTCCAGCTACGCAAGTTCGACCAGACCAACATCGTCACCGGCGCGACCGGAACCTTGAAGGGCACGCACGCGCTGATTACGAACCTCTC
Source organism: Pyrinomonadaceae bacterium (assembly GCA_035253525.1). Classification (GTDB taxonomy): domain Bacteria; phylum Acidobacteriota; class Blastocatellia; order Pyrinomonadales; family Pyrinomonadaceae; genus QHXM01. The sequence continues at coordinate 1,131 of DATFCB010000802.1, forward strand.
GCCGCTGCGCCTGCCCTTCGCTCAGGCCGCGCTCGGCACCTGGCACTTCGCCAAGGACGACCCGGTCGCGTTTGAGGCGCGCACTAACGAACAGACGCACTACGGCCCCGCGGCCGAGCCCGCCTCGCACCAGGACGAGATTTCGCAGTTCTTCTACATCACATCACTGCTCGAATACATTGACTACCTGCACGTCGCTGGCGACGCCAGGCACAGCGCCGTCGGGCAGGGCGACTTCCCGGACACTTACCCGAACCAGTCAACGCCGCTCATCGGCAACGTGCACATGCCGAACGCGCTTGCGCCGCCGACCGACCCGACTTCGCCGACCTTCCTCGACGAACTGCTCGGCCTCGACAACGCCTTCTCGCTCTCGCTCTCGTCGCGCGAAGTTTTGGGCCAGGACATCGCCGGCCAGAACGTCATCGTCAACCCGACCTCTTACGGCCACGGCTACCTGCTCAACAATCTGGCGATTGACTTCGGCGTGCCGTATCACGAAGGCATGCACTCGATCTCAAGCCCCATCGCCGGCCTCGAAGGCGCGCCCGAGGGCAGCGCCTTGAACGAAGGGCAGGCAGACCTCTGGGCCTACACGGCGGCCGACAACCCCGTGCTCGGCAACTACCCTGTCAACGGCTTCAAGTATCGCGAGTACGTCCGCGCCAACGGGCGCAACCCTGACGAGCGGCAGTACATACGCCACGGCGACTCCGGCCTCAGCTACTCGCAACTCGGCACGCTCGGCGGCACACAGTTCGAGGAGCACCGCGACGGCGAAATCTTCGCCGCCACGGGCTGGGACTTGCGCGAGTTGATGATGATGACGGAGCCGACTGTTGCTTACGTGCGTCCAGACGTTATCTCCGGCAACCCGACCAAGAAGATCACGGTCGGCCAGGAGAACTGGGAGCGCATCCTCCTGGGCGCGATCTACGTGCTCTCGACCTTCAACCCGGACACCTTCGTCCGCACCCGCGACGCCATGATCATCGCGGACCAGTCGCTCTACCCGTCGAACGCTGCGGACCCGAACTCGCCCGGCCTGCACCGCGCACTGATAGAACGCGTCTTCGCCGCGCGCGAGTTGGGCGTCAACGCCGCGGCCCCGAACACCGAAGGGCGTCAGACCATCTCGACCAGGGTTTCGCCTTTCGTCGCGTCTCAGGGCAAGCTGGCCGCGCCCGCGGGCGTCACGGTCGCGCTCGCCTCGGCCAACTCGAACCGCGTCGCGTGGCAGCCTGTCTCGGGCGCGTTCAGTTACGAAGTTCTCAAGCGCGAGATCGGACGCGAGAACCAGCGTTTGAACAAACCCGTCGAGGGCCGCGCATACATTGACGGCGACGGCTCGACGGACGGCTATCACCACGTCGCCTTCGTCAAAGGCACGAGCTACGTGGACAATGGCTACAGAGAAGAAGTCTTCGTCCCGCGCGGGCTGAAGAACCCAGTCTCTTACGAGTACGTCGTGCGCTCTTTGAACGTCAACGCGAACAAGCAGGTGGGCGTGAGCGTGAACAGCAAGGCGGCCGCCGTGCCGACCGCTGTCATGAACGTGACCGGCAAGGTGCAGGTCAGCCGCACAGCCTTCGTCAGCACAAACGGCAAGACCGAGTTTGACCAGACGATCAAGAACACGGGCGCGAATATTTACACGCCCGTAGAGTTCCGCGTCGTCTCGATCTCGGACCCGAGCGTGTCTGTCGCCAACGCGGACAATCTCGGCGCGGGGCGCGGCACGAGCCACGCGAGCTTCTATTATCCGGCGGCGCTCGCGACCAATCAGGTCTCGGCCCCGCGCCGCGTCGTCTTCAACAACCCGAACAAGAAGCCGTTCACCTTCGAGGCGGTCGTGACGGCGCGCATACAGGTCCCGGCGGCTCAGGCCACGCGTTACCAGCAGCCGCCGAGCTTCGACGCCAACTTCACGACGGCGACCTTCAAGGAGACGTTCACGGGCGTCGTCCCCATCGGCGACACGGGCCTTCAACTGGCGGACGGCGTGACCTACGTGGACGTGCCTTTCACGTCGAAGGACGGGGCGCAGTCCGTGACGGGCGCGCTCGCGACCACGACCGGCGTTGACCTCGATTTGGAGTTGCGCGACTCGGCGGGCCGCGTCCTCGCTTCGGGCGCGACCGACAGCGCCAGCGAGTCTGTGACGGCCGCCATCCAGCCGAACACAGCTTACGTCTACCGCGTCGTCGGCTGGCTCGGCGTGGCCCAGGACTTCCAACTCGTCAGCACGCAGACGCTGCGCGTCCCGAAGACGGGAACGACGGCGACCGCGAGCACGACGACCTCCGGCGGACTGACGCCTTACGTCCGCTTCAGCGTGAATCCACTGACAGGGGCCGTCATCGCACAGCTCCTACAGTGAAAGATTCAGGCTGTTGACCGAATTCCCACGTGCGCCAACCGTTGTCGGGGCGGGGGGCGCGCGGGGAGCGGGCGGGAGGGCGGCGCTGATATCTCTCTAAGGAGAGATCAGCCCCGTCCTCCCGTCTTTCTATTCTTTGCTCCGATGAGATATTTTTGGACAGACTTCTCGGCCGGAAGATTTTCCATAGGAGGCAAAGAATGTTGGCAGTCATCTTGAAGCGGTTTGAAACTCCCGACGAGACTCGCGTGTTCGAGAAGGGGAAGTTGGAGATCGTGCGTATCGGCGGGATGACTGTAGGGCGGGCGACGTATGAGCCGGGCTGGAGGTGGTCGGAACACGTGAGCCAGATTGCGGGGACTCCGCTTTGCGAAGTCGAACACGTCGGGATGGTTCTTTCGGGGCGCGCGATGGCGGCGATGCAGGACGGGACCGAAGTCGAGCTTTCGGCGGGCAGCCTGTTCCACGTGCCGCCCGTCCCGCACGACAGTTGGGTCATCGGAGACGAGCCTTACGTCTCGATACACTTCATGGGCGCGGACCAGTACGCCACCTGAAAGCGTGACTTTTTCTTGTTCGATGAAATCAGAAAAGCGCCCCCGGAAGAGGGCGCTTTCTTGTTGGATGAATTGCTGCCGCCGTTGTGTGTTAGCTCAACCGGCGCAGGTTATAGATTGAGGCCAGAGAGTTCAACTCGCTGCGCACGCGCGCCCACTGCCGCTCCGTGTTGCCTCTCAGGTTGCGCCTGCGGACGGCCCTGTTGATGTCTTCGGCCACGTTCATGACGCCTGAGACCTGCGAGCGTGTGTCCTGGTAACGGTCCGTGCGGTCGAATTCCTGCCGCAGTATGTCCAGGGCGTTTTCCAAATCGCGCGCCCGCTGGTTCAGATTGTCTTCGCGTCGTGTGCCGTCGGCGCGGCTGTCGTCGAGCGAGCGGTCAAAGGAGCGCACGAACCTGTCGCTCTGGTTCTCCAACCTGCGTATGACCTGCTCGACATAAGCTTTCGTGTAACCGCGGCCCCTCCCCCTGCGGTATTGCGCCTCCGCCGGGCTTGAGACCATCACCACCATAAAGAGGGCGAGTGCTGCCATGATAATTCTCGAAACGTTCTTACCCATGTTCTTTCCCCTTCCCTAGATCAAGTAGTTTATGGAGAGAGAATGTCGCCCCTGTCAGGATTGACGCCTAACGGCGCGACCACTTCTTATGACGCGTCAACCCACGCGTTGGTTACATTTTCTTGGCCCATCTCTAAAATATAAGAAAATTATTACGCGATCAGTTTTCATTTTGTGGCTTGTACATTTCCGTACGGTGCTTGGCCGTTTTTCTCTTTTATACTTCGCGGTACAATTACAGAGTTAACAACTGACCACTGCCAGAGTCACGGCTTGCCGGGTTTTCGCGCCCGGCACGCGGAGGGTTTCTTTCTGGCGGTGCGGCTTTAAGGAAAGGCATTCCTATGGAGGGAAGAATGGAGAAAAGAAGAGCGATCATTATGCTGTGCGCTTTGTGCTGCGTCGTGGGACTCACGCTCCTTTATCCGGCGGCTGAGGCGAAAGTCCAATCGAGGATGACCATCAACGGCACGGTCTACGCCATCGGCGGGGGCAGGCGGTCCCGCAATTGGAGCGGCCCGTTCCGCCTCATCGTCAACCGCTACACGACGCCGGGCGAGGCGCGCGAGCTGAACGACGCGCTGCTACAAGACAAGCAGGATGGACTGCTGAAAGCGCTCTCTAAAATGGACGCCGGACGGATCCAAATCGGCACGGGCGTCGGCGTCACGGCCAACGCCGTCATCGCGGACCCCTGGGGCGAGGGTGGCACAAAATTGACCGTCTTTTACGAGCGCAACATACGGTTCTTCGAGCTGCGTTACGGCACCAGATCGTCGGACTACCGCGTCGGCTATGCGGAGATTTTCCTGGACCGCGACGGGAAAGGGGAGGGCACGCTCATCCCGGCGGCGCGCGTCCGCCTGCGCGACGGCAACACCTGGGAGGTCGAAGACTTCGGAGTCTTCCCGGCGCGGCTGATGGGCCTGCGCACGAGCGGCAGAGTGACGCCAGGCTAAGCGGCCGCGCACGATAGTTATTCGATCAGTCCGAAAAATCGCACCGCGCCGGGACAGGCGAAAGCGGCGGCCATTGTCTGCTTTATCTCAGTTTTCGAAGACGGCGACCGCACGCACGGGCGAGCCTGTCCCGCCGCGTATTCTGAGCGGCAGACCTATGAAGCGGAAGCGGCCGCGGCCGACGAGTTGGTGCAGGTTCATCATGTTCTCGTAATGCGTGAAGCCCAGCTCGCCGCAAACCCAGTGGACTTCCTTGTTGGAAACGCCCCGCACGCCGGGCGACGCAGGCTCCACGCCGAAGGCCGCGATGCCTTGCCCGCCCAACCAGCGCGCCGCTTCGATGCTGACCCCAGGCCCTCTGTGCCAATTCTCCGTGCCGAACGCGCGCCGGTAATGGTCCGTGTAGAGCAGGACCGTGTCGCCCCGCTTGATGTCAAGCTGCGCCACGGCGAGCGCGCGTTCTAAATCGGCTATCTCGATCAACTCCATCAGCCCTTTATCGGAGAGGTCTAAACAGATGCCCTCCGTGTAGAACATCGTCAGCGGCATGGTGTCTATGGATTGCCCTCGGTACTGACGCGCCATGTGGTTGATGGCGTCAACGTGCGTGCCCGTGTGCTCGCCCAGTTCGAGCCGGTTGACGGCGGGCGAGACTACGTCGCTGTCCGTGATACCGTCCAACTGCTCAAACGATTGATGGACTGTGATGCTGACTTCCGGGAGGCCCGGAAAGACCGGCATCCCCGTGAAGATTTCCTGGCTCAGATCAATTATCTCGAACATGCCTTCAAGCCTTTTCCAATTACGTGTGGAGAATGTGTGCCCAGTTTTCGCAGTCTCAGTTTATCCCATAATCCGGGAAAAGACGGACCGTGCAAAATTGTGAACCTCCAGAACGGAAACGCAGGTTTCACGTCTTCTTTATAAAATCTTTATAAATTTTGTGCCATCCTGTCTCCGTTCGACTTCCCCTACAATTTTCTCGGGACGACTATGGCAGGCACAGCTACGGCAGACATACACACGACACTCACGGACGAGCACGGGCACCCGCACACGGCCAAGCCGCGCGGGCGTTATCTCGCAATCCTTTCGCTGACGGCGCTCGGCATCGTCTACGGCGACATAGGGACGAGCCCGCTCTACGCCATGCGCGAGTGCTTTCACGGACCGCACGCCATCGCCGCCACGCCGGAGAACATCTTCGGCGTGCTCTCGCTCATCTTCTGGGCGCTGATTATCATCATCTCGATCAAATACTGCATCTTCGTCCTGCGCGCGGACAACCGCGGCGAGGGCGGCATCCTGGCGCTGACGGCGCTCGCGACGCCCATTAAGATCGTGAGCCGGAAGGAGAGCTGGGTGCTCGTCGTCATAGGCATCTTCGGCGCGGCGCTCCTCTACGGCGACGGCATCATCACGCCCGCCATCTCCGTACTCGGCGCAATCGAGGGCTTGAACGTGGCGACGCCGTTCTTCGCCTCTTACGTCGTGCCCATCACGATTGTGATCATCGTCGGACTGTTTCTCATACAGAGCCGTGGCACGGCGAAGGTCGGACGCCTCTTCGGCCCCGTCATGCTCATCTGGTTCGCCATCATCGCGCTGCTCGGCATCATGCAGGCCGCACGCCACCCTTCTGTCTTCGGGGCTTTCAACCCGGTTCACGGCTTCAACTTTTTCCTGCGCAACGGCTGGGAAGGTTTCCTCGTGCTCGGCACTGTCTTCCTGGTCGTCACGGGCGGCGAAGCCCTCTACGCGGATATGGGCCATTTCGGGAAGCGCCCCATCCGGCTGGTCTGGTACACGGTCGTCCTGCCCGCGCTCCTGCTCAATTACCTGGGCCAGGGCGCGCTGCTCATCGAGAATCCGGCGGCGACGGAAAATCCTTTCTACAGGCTCGCTCCTGAATGGGCCTTGTACCCGCTGATAGTGCTCGCGACCTGCGCCGCCATCATCGCCTCGCAGGCTCTCATCTCCGGCGCGTACTCGCTCACCATGCAGGCCATCCAACTGGGATTCATGCCGCGCCTCAAGATCGAGCACACTTCCTCGACCGAGATGGGCCAGATTTACATCCCCGCGCTCAACTGGGCGCTGATGCTCGGCTGTATCGCCATCGTCGTCGGCTTCGGCTCGTCGAGCAGCCTGGCCGCGGCTTATGGCGTGGCCGTGACGGCGACGATGGTGATTACGACTATTTTGCTCGGCGTCGTGGCGCGTCAGAAGTGGGGCTGGAGTCTGCCGCTGGTGCTCGCCCTCTCGGGATTTTTCCTGATTATTGATCTGGCGTTCTTCGGCGCGAACATCATCAAGATTCCGCACGGCGGCTGGTTCCCGCTCGTCGTCGGCGCGCTTATCTTCCTGCTGATGACGACGTGGAAGAAAGGCCGCCGCATCCTCGCCGCGCGCCTGCTGTCACGCGCGCACCCGATTGAAGACTTCCTGCGCGGCATCTCCAAAAACCCGCCGGCGCGCGTGCCCGGCACGGCCGTCTTCATGAACGGCACGGCTGCGGGCACGCCGCCCGCGCTGATGCACAACCTCGAACACAACAAGGTCCTGCACGAGCGCGTGGTGCTGCTGACGGTCAAGACGAAGCAAGCGCCGTACGTCGAGCAGCGTGACCGCGTGACAATCGAGCCGCTCGGGCACGAGTTTTACCGGATGATCATCAGCTACGGGTTCATGGAGGACCCGGACATCCCGAAAGTCCTGGACGAGTTGGGGCCGCCGGGGCCGACCTTCGACCCGATGAACACGACGTACTTCCTCGGCCGCGAGACGGTGATGGCGAGTAAGACTCCGGGCATGATGGTCTGGCGCGAAAAGCTCTTCGCGCTCATGTCGCGCAACGCGTCGTCTGCCACAGCCTACTTCTGCCTCCCACCGAACAGGGTGGTCGAGCTGGGCTCGCAGATAGAGATTTAGAGTTAGCTCCCAAACTCAAGATGCACATTGACTCAACCCCTTTGCGACTTTGCGCCTTGGCGTGAGATGTTCTGGTTTTCTCACGCAAAGTCGCAAAGTCGCAAAGGAGTTGAGCGGGTTTTAGACCGGAGTGTTATGAATCAGCAGCCGCGCATCCTGGTGGTTGACGACGAGTCGCAGATCGCGCGCGTCCTGCGCACGGGGCTGAAGACTCACGGGTACGACGTGCGCGTTGCACCGGACGGCGTCTCGGCCCTGGAGACTTTTAACGACTGGCGTCCAGACCTCGTCGTCACCGACCTCGCGATGCCCAACCTCGACGGGCTGCAACTCTGCCGCCGCCTGCGCGAGGTCTCGCAAATTCCCATCATCGTCCTCTCGGTTCGCGGCGAAGAGAAGACCAAGGTCGAGGCGCTCGACGCGGGCGCGGACGATTACGTGACCAAGCCCTTCGGGATGGACGAACTGCTGGCGCGTGTGCGCGCGCAACTGCGCCGGGCGATGATGCCGCCCTTGAGCGAAGTCTCTTCGACGGTCCTGGAGGTGGGAGATTTCCGCATAGACCTTGAGTCGCGCAGCGTCTTCGTGCGCGGCGCGGAAGTCCACCTGACGCCCAAGGAGTACGACCTGCTGGTCCATTTCATGCGGCACGCGGGCAAGGTCCTCACGCATCACACGCTGCTCGGGGCCGTCTGGGGCGGCAACTACACGGAGCAGGGCGAGTACCTGCGCGTCTTCGTCGGCCAGCTCCGAAAGAAGATCGAACAGAATCCTTCGAGCCCGCGCTACATCCTCACCGAGCCGTGGGTCGGGTATCGCTTCGACCCCGGCGCTTAGCTTTCGTGAGAGCGAGAGTGGGATCTTCACACAGAGGCACGGAGCATCGTCTCCGTGTCTTTGTGTCTTTGTGTCTTTGTGTCTCCGTGTGAACCCCG
>DATFCB010000803.1:0-2660 GCA_035253525.1 Pyrinomonadaceae bacterium
GTTGACGCTTTTCTTCCAATCCGCAATCCGAAATCCGCATTCCGCAAGCTATTTGACGATGCGGTTCTGTAGGGCTTTGGCGACGGCCTCGGACTTGGAGTGGACTTGCAACTTCTCGTAGATGTGTTTCATGTGGAAGGCGATGGTGTTGACGCTGACGTTCAGCTCGAAGGCCGCCGTTTTGTAGTTGTGGCCTTCGACTAAGAGTTTGAGGAGTCGCGTCTCGTGGGGCGTCAGTTGGTAGTCGGCGCGCTCAGGCGGGCGGAACTCGCGGAAGAGGTGGACGACGCGGCGCGCCACCTCCGGCGACATCGGAGCGCCGCCCGTCGCAGCTTCCCTCAGGCTCTCGATGAGTCGCGCCGGAGGCGTCTTCTTCAGCAAGTACCCGTTCGCCCCGGCGCACAGCGCGTCGAAGATGCGGTCGTCGTCGTCGTAAACCGAGAGCATCACGATCATCAGGTCCGGGTGGCGCTCTTTGAGAATGCGCACGCCCTCTATCCCGCTCATGCCCGGCAGCCCTATGTCCGAGAGCACCAGGTCCGGCAAACTGTGCCCGACCTTCTCCAGCGCCTCTTCCATAGAGCGATAGCTGCCGGTCACGCGGTAGCCTTCGGTCCCGTTGATGAGCATGCCGAGGCCGTCGCGTATCTCGCGCCTGTCCTCGACGATGGCGACTTTGATGACCTCCGGCGGCGACACCATCTCTGCCTCCTCTTGGTTTATAACTCCACCTAACACAAGCCGCCTCCTCGCACCGACTCATTCTCGCGGGCGGCAGCTTAACCCGCGCGGGCCGGATGTCCGCCACCTATTCAGGTGGTAACTATTCCCGGACGCGTGTCTTCAGGCCGCGCCCGCTCAAGGGAACTTTCAGCGTGACGGTCGTTCCCCTCCCCTTCAATGATTCGACCTCGAACGAGCCGCCGAGCGCCAAGGCGCGCTGGCGCAGGCTGTGTAGCCCGTGGCCGCCCATCCCGTCGTGGTGTCCGTTGCCCGCCGCCCCGGTGTCGAACCCCTTACCGTTGTCCGAGACTTTGACGATGAGCCAATCGCCGACGACGCTGATTTCCAGCTCGGCCTCCGTGCAGGCGGAGTGTTTCGCGAGGTTGTTGACGCTCTCCTTGAACATCAGGTAGACCTCGCGGCGGAGGTCCGCCCCCAGTTTGAGAACCTTTTCGTCGGGAGGCGCGGTGAAGCGGAACCTGATGTCGCGTGCGGCCAGGATGTCGCTGGCGAAGCGGCGCATGCGGTGCGTCAAATCGCTCAGGCGGTCGCGCCTCGGGTTGATGGCCCAGACGATGTCGCTCATCGTGTCCACCATCTCGCGCGAAGTGTTGGCGATCAGCTCAAGCGGCTCCGTCACAGAAGCGCCGTCGCGCCCGACGCGCTGGTTTGCGACCTCGCTCAGGATGGCTATCTGCGAAAGGCTCGCGCCGATGTCGTCGTGCAGGTCGGTCGCGATGCGCGTGCGGACGCGCTCGATTTCGAGCAGCCGGCGCACGCGGTAGCGATAGGTCAGGTAGACGACGGCCGTCATGATGATGGCGGCCAGGGCCAGAAACCACCAGCGTTGCCAGACGGGCGGCAGGATGGTGAAGGAGAAGGTCGCGGGCTCCGGGCTGACGACGCCGTCGGCGTTGATAGAGCGGACCTTGAAAGTGTAGCTGCCCGGCTGCAAGGTGGCGTAAGTTACGTTGCGTTGCGCGGTCGGCGCTCCCCAATCGCGCTCCGCCCCTTCGAGCATGTACTGGTAACGCAAGTCCTCGCCGGGCCTGTGACTGACGGCGAAGAAGTCCACCTGTACCTGATTCTGGCCGGGGCCGAGTTCGAGAAATGGCACATTTGCGACGCCGAGTTCGGAGAGCGGAAAGAGCAGGCCGGCGATGCGCAGGCCGCCGATGAGCGCGGGCGTAGGCTGCGGGTGCTGTTCCGGTTTCGGCACGAGCCTGGACAGCCCGTTGAGCGTGCCGAACCAGAGCGCGCCCTCGCGGTCGCGGAAGGCTGTTGTCAGAAAGTCGTTCACTAACCCCTCGCCGAGCGTGTAATGGCGCAGGCGGCCCGTCGCGGGGTCCAGCCTGTCCACGCCGCGCGCAGTCCCCGCGTAGATGCGCCCATCCAGGTCTTCCGTGACGCAACGCACGTTGTTGCTCGACAATCCCTCGTCGGTCGTGTAGGTCTTGAAGCGCGGGCGCTTCTCAGACGTGTCGTCAACGCGCGAGAGGCCGCCCTGGTTGGTCGCTATCCAGAGGCGGCCCAATTGGTCGCGGTGCAGCGCCGTAATCGCCCCCGACGGCAACCCGTCATCGGCCGTGAACTGCTCGAAGCGCCCCCCGGCGTATCGCAACAGGCCGCCGTCGTTAAAGCCTATCCAGAGGCGGCCGGCGTTGTCTTCCTCGAAGGCGGTGGGCGAGTTGGTCGGCGCAAGCGGCGGCAGGCCGTCGCTCGCGCCGTAGACGCGAAACGTATTGGTCGCGCGCTCCCACTTGACGAGTCCCTTGTCATTGCCGCCCACTGTGCTGACCCACATGTCGCCGCGTGAATCTTCAAAGAGCATGAAGGCCGCGTCGTCGAGCAGGCCGTCGCGGCTCGTGTAGACGGCGCGCGGCTTCCGTTGGGCCAGTTCTTCGAAGCGTCCCGCCTTGCCGAAGCGGACGAGGCCG
>DATFCB010000804.1:0-4499 GCA_035253525.1 Pyrinomonadaceae bacterium
ATGACGCGGAGAATTAATCTATATTCACGCGCGCGAAATAATTTTTCTTCGGGTGGAAATTGTTGCGGGCTAGACCGGCTTTTGGGGTGAGGCCCCTTTGCCGAAGATGAAGTCGAAGCGCTTGGAGATGTAGGCGCGCTGCCGCGCCATGCTCAGCTTCCACGCGCCGGCGTCAATGACGAAGTGCGACATGGTCGCGCCGAGGACCGCGCCGAAAAGGAAGTCGGCCACGCTCGTGTAGAACCAGCTACTCTTGATCAGCTCGACCTGCCTCAAATCGCCGACGCGCCAGAACGCGAGGCCCGCCACCAGCAGGAGCAGCAAGAGTTTCCAGACGTTCCGGCGCACGGCCTTCTTGCGCGGCTCGTCCGCGTGCCCGGCGTTGGCCGAAATCACCGTCATGAAGATGATGTATTGGAGGCCGTGCGCGATGGCGTAGCTGAGAAACGCCACGTTCACCTCGGTCGAGATGAAGACGGGGTAGAAGAAGAAGACGGAGGTGAAGAAGAAGAGCGTTTTGAAGGCGGTCGTGTCCCGGTAGAATTTCAAATAAATGACCAGGCTGAAGACGAAGACGGCGGCGAAGGCAAGGTATCCGACGTTGTAAAGGTGATTGAAAGTGCCGTGCAGGTAAGCGGGCGCGATTGCCATCCCGAGTATCTTGAAGGTTCCCAGAATCCCGAGGATGGTCCCGAACTCAATCGCCAGCTTTTCAGCCCTGTGCGGCGCTGTGCCAGTTTGCGCGATGGAGGCGAAGGCGTAGATGCCGACGTTCTGGCGGCCGTAGTGGAACGCCTGCCAGGCCCAGTAGGCAAGCAGGATGAAGGCTTGAAAGGTGTAGCCCGCAAGCGCGAACGCCAGGCCCGTCGCGACCGTCAGGAGAATTGGCACATAGACGTACCTGAGCCGGTGGCTCCTGATGATTTCGGAAAACTCTTTGTCCGTGTAAAAGAAGAACGTGATTGGGACGTGGGCCGTGCCCAGAAACAGGAGGACGTATTTGACGCCCGCGAGGCCGCCGCTTCCCTCGCCTGTGGGAGCGAGCAGAATGAAGAAGGCTATGGGCAGCCAGGTGGAGATTAATAAGGCGACGAGAAAGTAGCGCTTGAAGAGCACACCCCTGGCGGGCCGCGTTCGCTCCGCCGCGGCCGCGACGATCTCCTGAGTTGAGGATAAGTCGCTCATAGTTTCGCTTATCCTAACGCCCCGCTGGTTTCCCTTCTCACGTGAGACGCGCGGACCCCGAGCGAGCGCGCGATGGCTGTCGCGTTGAGGTTGGCGACGCCTTCCATCACGACCGGGCTCATCACGCGGAAGAAGAGCGCGCCGTCGAGCCAGTCGAAGCTGATATGGTCCAGACTGTGCGCGGCGACGGTCACCGAGTAGGAGTCCGGCGCGAGCCAGCAATTGAAGGCAAAGACGACTTCCACGACCTCGCCGCGCCGGACGGGACCGAAATCCACACGCTGCAACTGCGTGTTAGTGCCGTAGAGGTTTATGCCGTGGCGGTTGCGCAGGAGGAAGCCGCAGACGGGAGCCTCCTCGTCCTTCTCAAAGCGCAGGCGCACCCGAAGCTGCACGGCTTCGCCGCTCTCCACGAATTCCACCGGGCGGCGCGACGCGTCCAAAAGCTCCACACGTAAAACTTCAGCGCTCCCGTCGCCGTGGCGGTAAGTGTGAGCCGGAGGCTGAACCTCATCCGTCTCTTCTTCGTCAACACTGTCGGCTTCGCCAACAGCGGACGCGTCTTGCCGCTCCGATTCGTAAGCGTCTTCGCGCGCCATGATTATTTTATGGTAGCGGTTGAGCACGTCGGTCGGCTGGCCCATCGCCTCCATGCGCCCGTTGTGAAGCAGCACGGCGCGCGAGCAGAGGGCGCGGATGGCCGCGAGGTCGTGCGAGACGAAAAGGATGGTCGTGCCGCTCTCCTGCATCTCCCGTATGCGGCGCATGCAGCGGTGTTGGAAGACCGCGTCGCCGACAGACAGGGCTTCGTCTACGAGCAAGATTTGCGGCATCGCGCTGACGGCCGCCGCGAAAGCCAGGCGGACATACATGCCGCTCGAATAGGTTTTGACGGGCTGATGAATGAATGTCCCAATCTCCGCGAAGCGTTCAATCTCCGGCAGCATCGTTTCCGTCTCGGCGCGCGAGAAGCCCATCAGGGACGCGTTCATGAAGACGTTTTCGACGCCCGTGAATTCGGGGTTGAAGCCCGCGCCAAGTTCGAGCAACGCGGCGACGCGCCCCTCGTGCCGGACGCTGCCATGCGTGGGGTCCAAGGTGCCTGCGATGATCTGAAGCAGCGTTGATTTGCCGCATCCGTTGGGGCCGAGGATGCCCGTCGTCGTCCCCTTTTCCAGCTCGAAGGAGACATCGCGCAGCGCCCAGAACTCTCTGTGCTGCTTCCAGCGGCCGCGCGTCAGCGTCTCTTTCAAGCGGTCAGCGGGTCGCTCGTAGATGCGATATTGCTTCGAGACCCCTTCGACGCTCAGCACGGTGCTCATGCCGCTCATGATAATCAAGGTGGAGTGAGAATGTCGAATATCAGGTAGCAGTTCAACATGAACCTGACTGCACTCGTTTGATACGTTCAGATTCGTTTCAAATCAGCCCGCCCGCGCCTATTCTCGCCGGTCGCCAAGATAAGGCTTCAAATTTCAATAGTAATAACCATATGCGGGAGCGGCGCGTGCGTGGCTAGCTTATTGCTTTTATTCCGGGTCAGACGGCAATCGGAGTCTTGCGAAATTGTTGCCAAGAGATTCGGGCGTGAAATTTATGCGGCGTTTAATCACATCACTGGTTCTGGTCATCTTCAGCTTGAGCTTGATTGTGCCAACACCTGTGCGCGCATACACGCTGCAATACACAGACAGTTCCGCCGCCGTGCGAATCAAGTGGCCGGGCCGCACGATCACCATCGCGCTCTCAAGCTCGCTCAACTCTCCGCCCGCGAACATCAAGCCGGGCAGCGACGTTATGGGCGCGGCGCACCGCGCGCTCGCGCGCTGGGCCGAAGCCTCCGGCGTCGAGTTTGTCGAAACTTCGTCAGACGCGCTCAACATCAGTCAGAGCGGCGGGGGCGACGGCGTCAGCCTGATTACGGTAGCCGACACAGAGGAGAACCGCGCCGTCTTCATGAACGCCGAGCGGACGGGCCGTACGCGCATCTTCTACGACCCCGCGACGGGTGCAATCGCGGAGGCCGATGTCGTCATCAATCCCGCCGCGCAGTTTTCGACCGACGGCACGCCCGGCACCTACGACCTTGAGGCGACGCTGACGCATGAGGTCGGGCACATACTGGGCCTGGAACATTCGGACGAGGCGGGGGCCGCGATGCAGCCGCGCCAGGGGACAAACGGGCTCTACGAGCAGGCGGCCGTCTGCCCGCGCACGCTCTCGGACGACGACCGCGCCGGGGCGCGCGCCCTCTACGGCTCGCCGGAAAATTTCGGGTCAATCGCCGGGACGATTACCGACTCCGCAGGCGTGCGCGCTGCGGGCGCTCACGTCTGGGCCGAGGACGCGTCCACGGGCCAGGTCGTCGCGGGCAACACGACACTGGCCGACGGCTCCTACCGCATAGAAGGTTTGCCGCCGGGCCAGTACCGCCTCGTCACAGAGCACACGGCCGGGGGCGACCATGTTTCCGAGGCGGGCTTTGCCGAAGGATTGTCGAGTGAGTTGGGCGACGCGCCGTCGTCCGTCAGCACGGCCGCCTCTGGGACGCAAGTGCGTGTCGCGGCGGGAGCGACCTTGCAGCAGGACTTCACGCTCGGGCGCGAGAACGTGGCGCTCAGGCCGCACGTCTTCGGCAGCAACGGTCACCTTTCGACCATCGCCGTCCCGATTGTGCAGGGGCAGCGTTACACCATTTTCGTCGGCGGCCAGGGCGTTGACCTGGTCGAGGGCGGCGGAATCACTGTCACCTCGCCTTTCATCAAGGTGAACCCGGCCAGCCTGACGCTGCAATCGGGCGTCAATTACCAGTACCCGATTGTCAGCTTCGAGGTCGAGGTCGCGTCCGAAGCCCCGCTCGGCGATTACACCATGCGCCTACAGACTAAGGCGGGCGAGGTTGCGTACATTTCGGGCGGCCTGACGATAGACGAGGCCGTCGGCGCGCGCCCGCCGAGCGGCAAACTGGCCTTGGCCGGCGCGCTCGGCCTTCCCAGCGGCCTGCTGGATTCGCTCTGGGCCGGATGAAACTCCGTAAATCTTTGCGCCCTGCCTTGCGAAGCGCGCCCTCTTGCGCTTAAAATGACCATTCTTTGACCGCTCGGGTGTGCGAGAGAGAGTTCTTCACCTGCGCTAATCTAGCTACAGCTCAGCAGCTCCCCGTTGTGAGCATTATATCTTTTACGTCCGTGTGTTAATTCGGAGGCTTTTTACGTGAAGCAAGCTTTTCGTTTGTCGGGCACAGCCGCCTTGTTTTTTGTCTTTTTGACGGCCACGTCCGCCATCACTTCTGCCCAGTCCGTCCAGGACAGATC
>DATFCB010000805.1:0-6604 GCA_035253525.1 Pyrinomonadaceae bacterium
CGGCCGCGCCGCGGGACTCTCCTGAGCCTGTGCCAATTCAAAGCCGCCCACTACGAGAACCGCCAACAAAAAGAGCGTGAAGATTCTTCTCATCATTAAAATCCTTCCAGCGCGTCGAGTGTGGCGTCGAGGTTTTCGTCCGTGACGCCGGGCGCGCGCAGCAGGAACCAGCGTTCGGTGTGGTCTGCGGATTCGTCAGGCTCAAGGCGCTCGATTGGGCCGAGCGATTCGACCTCGATGAAAGCGCCCGCCGTGTACGTCTCGAAGTTGCAGTTGTAGTCCGGGTAGGTCGCGCCCTCGACGTAAGCGGCGCGCTTGACGAAGAGAGTCTCGCCGCGCAGGTACGCGGCCCAACCCTGCTTGTTGAGCAGGCCGATCTTCTGCGGCTCCGGGTTCTGTTCGTCCGACCTCAGACCGATATATCTTTTCCCGAAACTCCAACGCGCGTCCGTCAGGTCCGTGTAGTGCCAGAGGACGAGCGGGCGCGCGGGCAACAAATAGTCTGCCCAGGCGCGGAAAGGCTCGTGCGGGAAGATGGCGACGCCCCCACCGTTCATGATCGTCAGCGCCCAGGGTGCGGCATCAATGGCCCACAAATTACGATTGGTGATTTTGTGATGGACGGAGACGCCAGTGCCTTCGGCGTCCAGGACGACCGCCATCTCTTTCTCGACGCCGCTCGCGTCCGCCTGCTGCACGAGCCTGATGCCTTTCTCCCCAACGGGCTCGAACGTCAAGGGGTCGTTGTCCGGCGCGTACGAGCGCGGCTTCGCCTCGGGCGCGGTCCAGAGACGGTGACCGCCCCACGCGCGCCACTCGCCGAGTTCTGTTTGAGCGACCGCGTCCGGCGCTTCGCCCAGCACGTTCTCTTCGCCGATAAAACTGTAACGCAAGACGCGCGGGCCGACGCCGGTCGTCACGACCAACTCGACCTCGCCGTTCGAGAGCTTGCAGCAATCAAGTCCCAGGTAGTTAATCTTTTCCACTCAAGGCTCCCTTGGCGCGTCTTTAGCGAGTTAGTAAGCGAACGATTGATAGACTTCCGTTCAATTCTTCTTCGCGGCCCCGGCCTCTGTCACCCTCAGCCAGTCGAAGCGCGCGGTCGCGGTCACGCCGCCCGCCGTCAGTGCGACGTGCGCGCTCTCCACGTTGCCTGCGCTGATTGTGCCGCCGACTTCTTTCCACTCGCGCCCGTCCGTGCTGAAGGCGAAGCTGAATCGCTCCCCGCCCTTGACGGTCATGCGCAGATAAAGGAGCGCAGACGCGGGCGCATCGGTCGCGGCGGGCGTCTGCTGCTCGCGCCCCTCGCGCCGCCAGACGAAGACGCGCCCGCCGCCGACAGAGACGCCGACCGCGTCCTCGCGCCAACTGTAAGCCGAAAGCCCCGCGCGCCCTTTCGTCCCGAGCGCACGCGTGTCCACTGCGGTCGTCGCCACGTAATCGCCCGAACTCGCACGCCGCGCCAGCACCGCGCCCGTCAACTCGTCCGAGGTTTGCGCCGCGCCTGGCTGAAGCACAAGCTGGCCGGACGACGCGTCCACGCGCGCCGACTGCTGGCTTCTCATGGGCCACTGCCAGGACGCGTCCAACTGTGCCAATTTAAAGTCGTCGAAGAACTCGGCCGGCGCGAGGGTGGCGGCCGGCGCGTGCGGCGCGGGGGCCGTGCCGCTCGGCCCGCGTCCTGCGTTGATGCTGGGCCAGCCGTCATCGTTCCACTTGATTTCGTCCAGCAGCGCCTCGCGCCCGACGGTGAAAGCGCCCGCTCGCCTGGGGTAAGCGTGGTAGAGCAGGAAGTCGCGCCCGTCTTCGGTGGTGACAATGCTGCCGTGTCCCGGACACTGCCACGCCTCGTTCTCGTCCAGAATCGGATTTGAAGAATGCTTCTCCCAGGGTCCGAGGAGTTTCCGCGCGCGCGCGACGCCCAACGCGTAGTCGCACCCGCGACCGCAGCAGGCGTTGCCCGAATAGAAGTGGTAGAACCAGCCGCCCCTGCGGATGATCGCGGAGCCTTCGGTGACGTGCTTCTCCCAGGGGGCAGTGTTGCGCAGGATTTCCTTGCGCTTGCCGAGGAGTCGTGTGCCATCTTCCGAAAGGGGCTGCGCGAAGATGGAAGTCGGCTGGTCCGGCTCGGCGTCGTTGCCGTCGGCCTTCCAGACCAGATAAGGCTGATTGTTTTCGTCGCGCACGAAGAAAGCGTCAATCGAGCCGACGTTCTTCAACTCGGAGATTTGGCACACGAGCGGCCCGTGGTCCGTGTACGGCCCCGCGGGCGCGGGCGCGGTCGCGACGGCCACGCAAAGTGTGCCAACTTTCTTCGGGCCGTCGTCGCGGCGCGCAGTGTAGTAGACGAAGTAGCGCCCGCGGTCTGCGGTGATTTCGGGAGCCCAGAAGTCGCCCCTGGCCCATGAGGGCGGCGTCTGGAAGACCGCGCCGACCGCGCGCCAGTTGACGAGGTCTGTCGAGTGCAGGAGGGGAAAGTGCGGCATCCAGTCGCCGGTCGTCGCCGTCGCCCAGTAGTCCTTGCCCGTGCGGATGACGGAAGGGTCCGGGAAGTCGCCCGCGATAACGGGGTTCGTGTAAGTGCTCGTCTGCGCCGCCGCACTCACACACGCGAAGAGACAGAGCAAGAGGCACGCGCACGCGGCCCTTAGCGGCTTTGCGCCTTGGCGTGAGTGGTTTTGTTTTTTCACGCCAGGGCGCGAAGCCGCTAAGAACTGCTCTGTGGCTTTGAGTACTCGTGCCGGATTTGGTCGTCTGTTGTTCATCGGCATGGGGCCGGTAAATCAGTTTTCACTACCCCCCGGCCCCGATCCCTGCCTTTCAATATGCTTCGTTCACGTATTGCGCCGCGTTTGAGGAGTCGAAGAACCTGTCGGGGACGATGATCTTGGGCGGAAGTTTTTCGCCCTTGAGATATTTTTCGAGCGTGTCGAAGGCGATGGGACCGAAGCGCGGGTTGCATTCGACGGTGACGTTCATCTCGCCGCGCATGATGGCCTCAAGGGCTGACTTCTGGCCGTCAACCGAGACGACCAGCACCTCCTTGCCCGGCTGAAAGCCAGCCGCCTTCAAAGCCTGAATCGCGCCGAGCGCCATCTCGTCGTTGTGCGCGTAGACGGCTGTAATCTCCTTGCCGTGGGCCTGAATCAAACTCTCCATCACCTTTTGTCCTTCGGCGCGCGTGAAGTTGCCGTTCTGCGAGGCCAGGATTTTCATCTCGGGCGAAGACTTGATCGCGGCGACGAAGCCGTCGTGGCGGTCGCGCGCGACCGAAGAGCCGGCTGTACCGACCAGTTCTATGATGCCTGCCTTCCCGTTGGTCTGCTTGACGAGCCACTCGCCCGCGCGCTCGCCCTCTTCGACAAAATTCGAGCCGATGAAGGTGACGAAGTCCTGGCCCGCCGTGCCCTGAACTTCGCGGTCGAGGAGAAAGACGGGGATGCCCGCTCCCTTCGCCGCCTGCAACGCGCCCTCGAAGCCCTTCTCCTGCTGCGGCGCGAGGAAGATGGCGTCAACGCGCTGCGCGATCAAATCCTCGACGTTGGCGACCTGGACGGCGAGGTCTCCGCGCGCGTCGGTGACGACCAACTCGAAGCGGTCGGCGCGCTTGGCCGCCTCGTCCCGCATGCTCCTGGTCTCGGCGAGACGCCAGGGTCCGTTGCTCTCCATCTGCGAGAAGCCTACACGCAGCTTTCCTTCTTTGCCGTAACCTGGCCCGCCCTCCTTCCGGCAGCCCGAGAGCGCGAGCGCGACGACGCACAAAAGCAGGAGCACGGTTCGCGGCCCGTTGAGAATTGACTTCATGCTTTCTCCTATTTCTTCGACTCGCGACGACGGTTTTTCACGGCTGCCTTCTCGGTGGGCGCAGTCGAGCCGCGCGCGATGAGGTAGGTCGGGATTTGAATCTCAACGCCCTGCCTCTCCGTGTGCTCGATGGTCGTCATCAGCGCCTCGACGGCGCGCAGGCCCAACTCCATGCGCGGCAGGCAGACGGTCGTCAGCGGCGGGTCCGTCAGCGAGGCGAACGCGATGTCGTCGAAGCCGACGACAGAGATGTCGTGCGGGACCGTCAGTCCTGCGGCGCGAAACTCCTGCATCGCGCCGAGCGCCATCATGTCGTTGGCGGCGACGACCGCGGTCGGCGTCCGCCCGCTCTCAAGCATCAGGCCCGCCGCCCGGCGGCCACCCTCGATTTTAAAGTCGCCTTCGTAAATCACGGGGCGCGAGCCCGGCAGCAGGCGCGCGACCGAATCCGTGAACGCCTCGCGCCGCTTGGCCGCCGAGCGCAGCCGCGCAGGGCCGCCGATGTAATTGATGCGCCTGTGGCCGAGCGCGACCAGGTGTTGAATCGCCTCTTCAATCCCGGCGGCGTAATTGACGACGAGGTTGCTCATGTGCGCGCCGAACAACTCCTGGTCGAGGAAGACGACGCACACGTCACGCCGCGCCAATTCGTCCACGAGCGTCATGTCCAACTCCGAAGTCATCAGGGCGACGCCCGCGACCTTGCGCTCTATCAAGCGGCGCACGTAGTTCGACGTGCGCCCAGCCTCGTAGTTCGTGTTCGCCAGCACCACGTCGTAGCCGCGCTCAAACGCCGCCGTCTCGATGCTCTTGACCAGTTCGGGGAAGAACGGGTTGGCGATGTCTGAAATCAAAAGGCCGAGCGTGTGGTTGCGCCCCGAGGCGAGGCTCCGCGCCTGCGCGTTAGGGTAGTAGTCGCAGCGCTTGATGGCTTCGAGCACACGCGCGCGGACCTCGTCCGAGACGTGCCTCGTGTTGTTGATGACGTGCGAGACGGTCGCCGTCGAAACTCCCGCCTCGCGCGCCACATCTTTGATAGACAAGTTTTGAGGGATGAGGGATGAGGGATGAGGGATGAAATAAAGCTTTCTGTCTTTACTTCATCCCTCATCCCTCATCCCTCATCCCTTACCTCCTTTGCTCCGTCGCCCGCGTCCGAGACGTAGATGTTCGGGGCGGTGTTGGTCGCTCGTTGATACTCCGTGCTGATGAGCGACTGAAATTCGGGGAGGGCGGCGCGGCGCACGAGGTTGACGGTCGAGCCGCCGAAGCCGCCGCCGGTCATGCGCGCGCCGAGGCACGCCGAGAAGCCGCCTGCTATCTCGACCAGCAAATCCAACTCGGCGCAACTGACTTCGTAGTCGTCGCGCAAGGAGCGGTGCGAGCACTTCATCAGGCGGCCCGTCTCTTCCAGGTCGTTGCGGCGAAGCGCCTCGACCGCGCGCAGCGTGCGGTCGTTCTCCGTGACGACGTGGCGGCAGCGCCTCCTGATGGGCTCCGGCAGAACATTATCATGCCGCTCGAAGTCTTCGACCGTCACGTCGCGCAGGGCACGAATACCCGGCAGGACTTTTCCCAGAAGCTCTACGCCGCGCTCGCACTCTGCGCGGCGCACATTGTACTCAGAGTCGGAAAGCTCATGCTTGACGCGCGAGTCACAGATGACGACGGCCACGCGGGTCGTGTCGAGCGGGACGGGCGTGTGTTCCAGGCTGCGGCAATCAATCAGGAGCGCGTGCCCTTTACGGCCCAGCGCGGCGACGAACTGGTCCATGATGCCGACCATCGCCCCCGCGTACTCGTGCTCGGCGCGCTGTCCGGCGAGCGCGAGTCGGACCCGGTCAACCTCTAACCCGGCAACGCTCAGGAGCGCGAAGCCCGTGGAGATTTCGAGCGCGGCCGAGGAGGAGAGGCCCGCGCCCGACGGCACGTCCGAAGAGATCATCAGGTCCGCGCCCTTGAGTTGCGCGCCCGTCTTCAACAAAGCCTGCGCCACCCCTTCCACGTAGTCGAGCCAGAGGCCGCGCCGCGGCGGCCCCGGATTGTCCAGGTCAAACTCGGCCCCCTCGTTCAGGTTCAGCGAGAAGGCGCGGACATGTCGGTCGTCGCGCACGGCGGCGGCGACGATTGTCTCGCGGTCAATCGCCATCGGCAGGACGAAGCCGTCGTTGTAGTCCGTGTGCTCGCCGATCAGGTTGACTCGGCCGGGCGCGCGAAACAGACGGGGCACACGCCCGTGTGTCTGAACAAAAGCCTGGCGCAGAACTTCCCGCTCGACCAATCTTTCTCTTTACCCTTTCTCGCCGCCCCAGACCACGGGGCTCACGCACTCGCGCAACTCGACGGCCTTCTCCTCGGCCAGCGTGTCGTTGATAAAAAGCCCCGCGCCGGTCTCGCTCCCGGCAAGGTACTTGAGCTTGGTCGCCG
This sequence comes from Pyrinomonadaceae bacterium, assembly GCA_035253525.1. Classification (GTDB taxonomy): domain Bacteria; phylum Acidobacteriota; class Blastocatellia; order Pyrinomonadales; family Pyrinomonadaceae; genus QHXM01. The sequence goes on from DATFCB010000805.1 coordinate 6,232, forward strand.
TCCTCAACGGCGGGTAAAACTCTATATGGAAATGGTAGTGCTCGTAACCGCCGCCGTCAGACGGCCGCTGGTGCAGGACCATCATGTAGGGGAACGACAAATTGAAGAGGCGGTCGTAGGCCACGAGAATCGTCTTGAGCATCTCCGCCAAATCGCGCCCCTCCTCGTCGCTCATGTCGGTTAAGGCTTGCAGGTGGCGCGACGAGCAGATGTGCACCTCGTAAGGATAGCGCGCGGAGAACGGGATGAAGGCGACGAAAGAATTATTCTCTGCGACGATGCGACGGCCGTCACCACGCTCTTCAGCGACGATGTCGCAGAGGAGACAGCGGCCGGTCTTCAGGTGGTGCGCGCGCGTCTGCTCTAACTCGGT